>JBBSMV010000037.1:0-15015 GCA_038232975.1 Rhodothermales bacterium | reverse complement strand
TCTCGAAGGAGCTCTCCCGCCCCGGCACCGGCAGCACGGTCTACATCCTCGACGAGCCGACGACCGGCCTCCACTTCGAGGACATCCGCCACCTGCTCCGCGTCCTTCAGGCCCTCGTCGAGAAGGGCAACACGGTCCTCGTGATCGAGCACAACACCGACGTGATGAAGGTCGCCGACCACCTCGTGGACCTCGGCCCCGACGGCGGCGAGGCGGGCGGGTACCTCCTCTTCGCCGGGACGCCCGAAGCGCTCGCCGCGGAAGACACGCCGACGGCTCCATTCATCGCCGAAGAGCTGGCCCGGAGTGCGGACGCCCACGGCGGCGACGGCGCGGCCGTGGACCTCGACGACCTGAGGGGCGACGACGAGCCGGAGACCGACGAGGTCGAGGAGGAGCCGGAAGAGGAACAGCCGGAAGAGGAGCCGGTGGCGTGAGCCAGTATCTTTCTCCCGGACCAGCAGCGAGACTCCCGTGCAGACCGAGACCCTCAAGCTCACCTACGCCGACTACGCGCTCCTCCCCGACGATGGCCGCCGCCACGAGATCATTGACGGAGAGGAAGTCGTGAGTCCCGCCCCGATCACCAAGCACCAGCGCGTTGTTCTTGAACTCGCGTTTCTTCTCAAGCAGCATGTGCGCGAGCACAGCCTCGGCGAGGTGTTCGTCGCCCCCTTCGACGTGGTGCTCTCGGAGCACGACATCGTGCAGCCGGACGTGCTCTTCGTCTCGGACGCCCGGCTTCATCTTGTGGACGAGATCAACCTGAAAGGCGCGCCGGACCTCGTCTGCGAGGTGCTCTCCGAGAGCACGCGCCGGACGGACCTCCTCCGCAAGCGGGACCTCTACGCGCGCTCCGGCGTGGCGGAATACTGGGTGCTCGATCCCGTGATAGACCAGGTGCAGGTATTCCGGCCCGCCGCCTCGGGCTACGAGCGCGCGGCCGAGCTGTACGCCGAGGCGGGCGATGCGCTCGCGACGCCGCTCCTGCCGGGCCTCGCGCTCCCGGTCGCCGACCTCTTCGGCTGAGGCAGGCGGTAGGATGCGGTGGGATCGCCCTCGCCCTATCTTTACCACCGGACCACCAACGAGGCCCCCCGTGCAGACCGAGACCCTCAAGCTCACCTACGCCGACTACGCGCTCCTCCCCGACGATGGCCGCCGCCACGAAATCATTGACGGAGACGAGGCGATGAGCCCAGCCCCCAGCACATGGCACCAGCGGTTCGTTGTCCGCCTCGTCGCGCAGCTTCAGCGCTACGTCGAGGAGACCGGTGCCGGCGAGGTGTTCGTCGCCCCGACCGACGTGATCCTGTCGCCGACGGACATTGTGCAGCCCGACGTGTTCTTCATTGCGAACGACCGCCGTGACCTCATCAGCAAGCGCGGGATTGAGGGGGCACCGGACCTCGCGGTGGAGGTGCTTTCGGAGGGGAATCGGCGGCTGGATGAGGTACGGAAACGCCGTCTCTATGCTGCCTTCGGCGTGCAGGAGTACTGGATCGCAGACCCCGAGCTGGACATGGCAAAGGTGCTGCGTCTCCAGGAAGTCAGCTACGTGCAAGTAGCTGAGCTACACGCCGAGGCAGGCGACGCGCTCTCAACGCCGCTCCTGCCGGGGCTGAGGCTGTCGCTCGCGGACCTCTTCGGCTGAGGGCTTTAGCGGCGGAACAGGGTGCGGGCGATGAAGGCGACGTTCTCCTTGCGCTCGCGGAGCCGCCGGGTGAAGTACGGTCCCCACTCGGTCCCGTAGGGCACGTAGACGCGGACGTTGTACCCGGCCGCGACGAGGTTGCGCTGCGTCTCGGCGCGGAGACCGTAGAGCATCTGGAACTCGAAGGCATCGGGCGGGATGTGGTTCGAGCGGACAAACGTCTTGGTCGCCTCGATCAGCTCGTCGTCGTGCGTGGCGATGCCGGGGTAGCGGGCCTCGGTGATGAGCCGCCGCATGAGGTGCTTGTAGCTGGTGCGGATCTCGGGCATCGTCTGGTAGGCGATCTCCGGCGGCTCCTTGTAGGCCCCCTTGCAGAGCCGGACGCGGGCCTTCAGCTCACACATCCGCGCCACGTCCGCCTCGGTCCGGTGGAGGTAGGCCTGGAGGACCGGCCCGACGTGGTCCCGGTAGTCGGGGTAGACCTCCTCGAAGAGGCCGAGCGTCGAGGGCGTCAGGTCGGAGCCTTCCATGTCGAGCCGGACGAAGCCGCCGAGCTCGCGCGCCTCGTCGAGCACGCGGCGGAGGTTCATCAGGCAGAAGGCCCGGTCAATCCGCTGCCCGATCATCGAGAGCTTGACCGAGATGTTGGGCGGCAGGTCGCTCTCCTCGGAGGCCACGATGCGGAGGATGCGGATGTACTCGAGGGCGTAAGTCTCGGCCCGGCTCCGCTCGGCGACGTCCTCGCCGAGCAGGTCGAGCGTGACCAGCAGGCCGTCGGCGCGGAGGGCGCGGACGACCGGGAGCGCGGCGTCGAGCGTTTCGGCGGCGACGAACCGGCGGGCGAGGGCGAAGGGCAGCTTCATGTGATGGGTCGGGGGTGGAGAGTCGAGGGTCGGGAGTTGAGGGAGCGGGGACCTCGGGAGCGGAGGGCGCGTGCCTGGTGAAATGCGTGTCGCCTAATCTAGCGCGTGGCGCTCCAGGGTGGGGGGCCGGCGTGGGGTGCGCTCGGGGAAGGCCTCTCCTAGCACTCGGACTCGGCATCATCGGGTGCCGATGTATCTTGTCCGTGACAGGCCGAGGAGGAGCCATAGGCTGGCCCGGTAACGTAACGCGGGCGTAACACAAGGGAACGGAATCTGTAGGCTCCGGCGGCGACTCTGCCGCGGGCACTTCCCGTGCAGCAGCGCGCGACGCCCCGTTTCCTTTCGGAACGTCTGCGGAGCTTTCTACCCGCTCCGCCTCTTCCCACCTCAACCGCCAACGCCGTGGAACCCAGGGTGCGCAACCCGCGGGACCGCTCCCCTACGCCGCCCGTTCCGCTCTCCTACGAGCCGAGCGAGTTTGCGGCCCGCCCGTGGCCCGTCATTGACTGGTTCATCCCGGCCGAGGCCGTGGCCGACGACCCCGACGTGCTGCGGCGGGCGCGGCTGCTGGTGGCCGCGATCGGCCTCGTCGTCCCGTTCTTTCTGGTCTCCGCCTTCGAGCTTTTCGCGGCGGGCGGCCCCTTCGCCGCCCAGGGGCAGGCCGTGGTGATCGCGTCGGGGCTGCTGGTGCTGTGTCCGTTTCTGCTGAAGCTCTCCCGCTCGCACGTGCTGGCAGGTACCGTGTTCTGCGTGATCCTGGTCGCGCTGCAGGCTTTTCTCGCGGTCACGGATGCCGGCCTGGCCGACTCGTCGCTCTACTGGGCACCGCTCGTCCCGCTCTTAGCGGCGTTCATCGTGGGCCCGCGCGCCGCCGCGCTCTGCACCGTGCTCATCCTGGCGGAGCTCAGCGTGCTCTACGGGCTCGAGAGCGGGGCCTACGTCTTCCCCCGCTTCTCTACCCAGAACGACCGCGCGTGGTTCTCGGTCCTGAGCATCGGCTTCTCGACGTGCTTCGCGCTCCTGCTCGGCTGGCTCTACGAGGGCTACACGCTCAAGCGGCTGCACCGGATGAACGCCCGCCTCAAAGGGCTGCAGCGCGACCTCGAGGAGAGCGAAGCCCGCTACCGGACGCTCTTCGAGAACATCCCCGTTGGCGTCTACCGCAGCTCCCCCGGCGGTGAGGTGCTGATGGCGAACCAGGCCCTCGCCTCGATGCTTGGGTTCGACTCCGTCGCGGCGCTCACCACGTTCGACCTCGCGCGGGCCTACGACGAGGCGCGGGGCCGCGAGGCGTTCCGCGAGGCGATGGACCGCGACGGCGGCGTCGCCCAGTTCGAGTCGACGCTCGTCAGCCGCGACGGGCGCAAGGTCTACGTCCGCGAGAACGCGCGCGCCAGCTTCGACGAGGCCGGCAACGTCCGCTTCTACGAGGGGACCATCGAGGACATCACCGAGCACAAGCGCGCCAAAGAGGCCCTCCGCGCCAGCGAGGAGCGCTCGCGCGCCCTCGTCCAGAACTCCACCGACACCATCACCATCATCGACCGCGAGGGGACCATCCAGTACCAAAGCCCGTCGGTCCGCCAGAACCTCGGCTTCGAGCCGGCCCAGACGGTCGGCCTCTCGTTCCTCCAGCTCGTCCACCCGAAGGACCAGGAGCGCGTCCACCGGCTCTTCGAGCGCAGCCTGGAGCAGGAGGGCGACTTCGGGTCCGTCGAGTTCTGGTGCCGCCGCGCCGACGGCCACTACATCTACGTCGAGGCCGTCGGGACCAACATGCTCGACAAGCCGTGGGTCAACGGCATCGTCCTCAACTCGCGCGACGTGACCGAGCGCAAGCGCTCCGAGAACGCCCTCTTGAAGGCCAAGGAGCAGGCCGAGGAGGTGGCCCGGATGAAGAGCGCCTTCCTGGCCAACATGAGCCACGAGATCCGCACGCCGCTGACCGGCATCCTCGGCTTCGCCGGGGTGCTCGCCGAGGAGGTCGAGGACGAGCACCGCGAGTTCGTCCAGCTCATCGAGAAGAGCGGCCGCCGCCTCCTCGAGACCCTCAACTCGGTCCTCGACCTCGCCCGCCTCGAGGCCGACCAGATGGAGCTCGACACGAACGTGCTCGACGTCGGCGAGCAGGTCGAGGACGTGGTCTCGCTGCTCGTCCCGCTCGCGGCCGAGAAGGGCCTCACCCTGCAGACGGTCGTCGAGGCCCCCGGCGCTCTGGCTCGGCTCGACGCCGGCTGCCTCAACCGCATCGTGAACAACCTCGTCGGCAACGCCATCAAGTTCACCGCCACCGGCAGCGTGACCGCCCGCGTCGCGGCCGACGACCGGCAGGTGACGATCCAGGTGGAGGACACCGGCATCGGCGTGGACCGGGAGTTCCTGCCGAACCTGTTTGAGGAGTTCAAGCAGGAATCCACGGGAATGGGGCGCAGCCACGAAGGCAGCGGCCTCGGGCTGACCATCACGCGGAAGCTCGTGGAGATGATGCGTGGCACGGTCTCGGTAGAGAGCGCGAAGGGCGCAGGGAGCACCTTCACCGTGGTCTTCCCCCGCGCCGAAACCACGACCCCGACGCCCGAGGCCGAGCCAGCGCCTCCAAGCGACCTCGGCGGGAGCGCGTCCGGGGGGGCAGAGCGCGCCCGCGTGCTCGTGCTCGACGACAACGAGAGCGCCCTAGCGCTTATCGAGCGGATGCTGCGGCCCTCGTTCGAGGTGGACCTCACGGACAGCTTCGCCGACGCGCTGCGCCGGGCGGAGGCCACGCACTACGACCTGCTCCTGCTGGACATCCACCTCTCCGGGGAGGCCTCCGGAATGGAGCTGATGAAAGCGCTGCGCGTCACCCCGGCCTACCGGGATACGCCCATCATCGCGTTCACCGCGTTCGCCCTGCCCGGCGACCGGGAGAAGTTCTTGAACGAGGGCTTCAGCGAATACCTCAGCAAGCCGTTCACCAAGCAGCAACTCCTCTCGGTCTTCGGCAAGGTGCTCGGCCCCACGCTCCGAGGAGACATCGTGGACGCCGCAGCCAAGCCCGGCGGCGACGGAGCCGCCACGGAGAGCACCTCCGGCGCGTCTCGCCTGTGGGGGTAAGCGGCCGCCTTGCAGGTTTAGGCTGAAGCTCATCCCGACCCGCAAGCCTCGCGGCGGTACCACGTCGAGCCAAAGCCGACGAAGCTGTCCGAGGTTGAGGTACGGGACCCCGACGATGCCGGGTACTGGCGTCAGCGCGGGCGATGGCACCCTGCTGGACGTGCGCGCCGAGGCACCGGCCTATGCCTCCTGAGTCCCCGCAAGCTCCGGGAGGTGGTGTGCAGCTCGTAGAAGCCCGTCAGGTGCCGACGGTCTCGAGCTTGGCGGCGGCGTCTTCCCAGCGCTTCATCAGCGTCTTGAGCGCGGCCTCGACCTCGGCGAAGGCGCGCATCGTCTCCTGGAACGCCTCGGCCTGCCCGTAGAAGCTCGGGTCGGCGAGCTGGGTCTCTAGCGCCTCCTTTTCTGCCTCCTTCGCGGCGACCTCGTTCTCGAGCTTCTCCACCAAGCGGGCCAGGAGCGTCGGGTCGCTGATCTTTTCCGGGGCTTTGCCTTTCTGGAGGGCGCGGTAGAGCCGGTTGCGCTCCTCGGCCTCTTGCCGCTTCTGCTCCTTCGTCTTCTTCCCGCCCGACGCGGCCGGCTTGGAGGCGGCGGGTTTCGGCGGGGCGCTCGCCTGCCCGTCGCCTGCGGCACTCGTGCCCGACGGCGGGCCCTGGCGCTCGCGCTGCCAGAGGTAGTCGGAGTAGCTGCCGTCGTAGTGCTTGACCCCGCCGTGCCCGACCCACCACACGCTCGTCACGATCTGGTCGAGGAAGTGCCGGTCGTGCGAGACGACGACAAACGTCCCGGCGTACTGCCGGAGCGCCTCGACGAGGACGGCCTTCGAGGCCATGTCGAGGTGGTTCGTCGGCTCGTCGAGGATGAGGAAGTTGGCCGGCGAGAGGAGCGTCCGGGCGAGGGCGAGCCGGCTCCGCTCGCCGCCGGAGAGGACGCCGACGGGCTTGAACACGTCGTCGCCCTGGAAGAGGAACGCGCCGAGGAGCGAGCGCAGCTCGGTCTCGGACTGCCCGCGCGAGACCTCGCGCAGCGCGCCGAGCGCCGTCAGCCCGTGGTCGAGTGTGTCGGCCTGGTGCTGGGCGAAGAAGGCGGGCTGGACCTGGTAGCCGACCTCACGCTCACCCTCGAACGGCTCGATCCCGTCGAGGATGCGGGCGAGGGTGGACTTGCCCGCGCCGTTCTTCCCGATCAGCGCGATCTTGTCGCCGCGCTCGATCAGCAGCGGCCCGGCGTCGTCGAACACGTCCACGGTGCCACCTTCGGGGTTGGGGTACGTCTTCGAGAAGCGGGAGACCGAGAGGACGGTGCGGCCGGAGCGCGGCGGCTCGGGGAAGCGGAAGTGGATCGCGGCCTCCTCCTGCGGCGGCGGAGCAAGGCGTTCCATCTTCTCGAGCATCTTGATCCGGCTCTGGGCCTGGGCCGCCTTCGTCGCCTTCGCCCGGAAGCGCTCGACGAAGCGCTCCATCTGGGCGATCTCGCGCTGCTGGTTGTCGTAGGCCGCCTGGAGGAGCGCCCGCCGCTCCTTGCGCTCCTCCAGGTAGAAGGCATAGTTGCCGGCGTACTCCGCGACCTTCCCGGCGTAGAGCTCAGCGATGCTCGTCACCATGCGGTCGAGGAAGTAGCGGTCGTGCGAGACGAGGACGACGGCACCGGGGTAGCCCTTGAGGTAGGTTTCGAGCCAGTCGATGCTCTCGATGTCGAGGTGGTTGGTCGGCTCGTCGAGCAGGAGGACCGAGGGGTTCTGGAGGAGGAGCCGGGCGAGGGCGACGCGCATCCGCCAGCCGCCGGAGAAGGTGCGGAGCGGGCGCGCCATGTCGTCGGCCTCGAAGCCCAGCCCGGAGAGGACCGACTCCGCCTTGGGCCGGACGAGGTGCGCCTCCAGCCGGTCCAGCTCGGCCTGCGCCCGCGTGAGCGCCTCGATGCGCTTCATGTAGGCGTCGGAGGCGTGGTCCGGCATCGCCTCGAGCTCCGCCGTGAGGTCGCGCACGGCGCGCTCGGCGGCGAGCACGTCCGCGAAGGCGTCGAGGGCGGCGTCGAGGACGGTGGTCTCACCCGGCATCTCCTGCACGTCCTGCGTGAGGTACCCGACCGTGGTGCCGCCCTCGAACGAGACCTCGCCGCCGTCCACCGCCTGCGTCCCGGCGATCACCCGGAGGAGTGTGGACTTCCCCGCGCCGTTCGGCCCGACGAGGCCGGTGCGGACGCCCGGCCGGACGGCCCACGTCAGCCCGTCGAGCACCACCTGCCCGCCGAAGGCGACCGAGACGTTGGTGAGGTAGATCATCGGGAGCTATCGGTACCTTGAGCGGGCCGCTCTGCGACCCGGCGTGCTGGGGAAGATAGGAGCCGACGCAGGGATCGGTGCCTCGGGCGGCCGAAGCGTCTGTGTGTTTTTGTCCGTGCCGCCCGATGGGATACCCCGCCTTCCACCCGCTTCGCCGCTTCGCGCGGTCCCTCACCCGCTGGGACCTCGGCGTGATCGCGTGGCTCGTGGGGACGCGGCTGGTCCTCATCGCGCTCGTCTACCCCGAGCGCGCCCGGATGTTCAACGGGGACTCGGCGCTCTACGATGGGCTGGCGCGCGCGCTCCTGCGGGGGGCGTACGCCTACACCCCGGCGGGCCCGTTCTCGGACCTCGTCCGCCCCCCCGGCTACCCCGGCTTCGTCGCGGCCAACTATGCGGTGCTCGGCAGCGACCCGCTCTGGCCGATCCTGTGGAACGTGCCGCTCGCGGTGGCGGTCTACCTCGGCCTGCGGGCGCTGGTCCGGCACGTCGGTGAGCGGCTGCACCCGGCCGTCGGTGCGGTATTCGGGCTGGACCTCGCGTGGCTGCTCTACAGCAAGGAGCTCGTCACCGAGCCGCTGTTCACCGCGCTGCTGCTCGGGGGGCTGCTGATCCTGCTGCGCGGCGCGGCGGACGGGCGGCCCCTCCTCCTGGCGGCCTCCGGGCTGGTGGTCGGGCTGTGCGCGCTCGTCAAACCCATTGCGCTCTACCTGCCGGTCGTGCTCGCCCTGTACCTCTTCGGCTGGGCGGTGCGCGAGCGGTGGGGGTGGAAGGCGGCCGCCGCACGGGTCCTCGTGCTGGTGGGGGCCTTCGGACTCGTGGTCGGGCCATGGGTCGTGCGCAACGCCGTCGTGCATGGGACGCCGACGTTCACCTCGGTGCAGACGGGCAACCTCCTGGGTGGGCACGCCGCCTTCGTCTGGGCCGAGGTCCGGGGGCTGACGCACGTCGAGGCGAAGGGGGAGCTCGAAGAGGAGGTGGCGCGCCGGGCGCAGGCGGCAGCCAGGGAGGAGATGCCCTACGCCGTTCTGCAAGCTGCTCAGGGTGCTGTGGCGCAGGAGGTGCTCACGGCGCACCCCGTGCTGTACCTCAAGGCCATCCTGCGGGGCGTCGCCGTGACGCTGCTCGATCCGGGGCGGCTCGTGCTCAACCGGACGTGGCCGCGCGAGGACCCCACGGCTATCGGGCTGACCAACACGCTGGCGCGCGACGGGATCGGGGGCACCCTGCGGGGTCTCATGGGCAAGGCTCCGGCGCAGGCCGGACCGCTCATCGCCTACCTGCTGTTCCTGGGGGGCGTGCTGCTCGTGGCGCTCGTCGGACTTGGGCCGGCGTTCCGGCGCGCGCCCCGCACCGCGTGGCTGTGCCTGCTCGTCGGGGGCTACCTGCTCGTGCTGGGCGGACCGCACGGCTACGCCCGGTTCCGGCTCTACGTGTTCCCGTTCGTGCTCGTCGCCGTCCACTTCGGCGCGAGGGGGCTGGAGGCGCGGTGGAGGGCGCGGCGCTCAAAGCGCGTCGCTGCCTAGCCGAGGCGGGGACGAGCGGAAGCGGGGAAGATCAGCGTGGCGGTGAATCCTGATATCTTCCGCTCCTCCTTTCTTCCAGCCTTCCGCTCTTAAAGCCGGGAGGCGAGGTGGCGGAGCCGGTCGAGCACGCTGCGCGCGCCGAGCCGGTAGCCGTAGCGCGAGACGGTGCCCTCGCCGAGGTGGTACACGTAGTCGTCCACGGGAAAGTCGAGCAGGCCTAGCCCGCGCTCGGCGGCGGCGCGTTCGTTGGCGAGGCAGGGGGCACCGTGCTTGGCGAACGGCAGCAGGTCGAGGTACGCCTCAGCGCGGACGAGCGCGCACTTCGGGTGGACGTAGGCAAAACCCTGCTCCCCGGACCCCGCCGCCAGGCCGAAGCCGCGCGCGTCCGCGCGCTGCAGCCGCCCGATCATGTAGGCGTCACGGGCTTCAGCCTCGGCGCGCATGGCCTCGAGGAACCCGCCGCGAAAGGCGATGCAGTCGGAGTCGAAGAGGAGCGTCCAGGGCGCGCCGAGGTGGCGGAGGCCATAGTCAGAGGCCGGGGCCGTGGTGGAGGTTCCGGCTGGGTTCGAGGAGGTCGAGCGGGGCCGCCTCGCCGGTGAGTGGGCGGAGCCGGGCGGCCGAGTCGTCCGGCGAGCCGTTCTCGACGACAACGATGCGGAGGTGCGGGTAGTGGCTGCGCAGCGACCACACCGCGGCGCGGGTCAGCTCCGGCGTGCCGTAGTTGGCGATGACCGCGCCGACCGCTGCCCCGATGCTGGAGGCGGCCCCGTCGGGCGCGGCGGGCGGCTCAAACACTCTCTCAGTAGGCATTCTCGTGGACGAAGCCCTTGAAGAGCGTCAGGAAGACGATCTTCACGTCGAGCCACAGGCTCCAGTGCTGGATGTAGTAGAGGTCGAACTCGATCCGCTTCTCGATCGACGTGTCGCCGCGCCAGCCGTTGACCTGCGCCCAGCCGGTGATCCCGGCCTTGACCTTGTGGCGGAGCATGTAGTGCGGCACGCGGTCCTTGAACTCGTCAATGAAGACCGGGCGCTCAGGCCGCGGGCCGACGACCGACATGTCGCCCCGGAGCACGTTCAGGAACTGCGGCAGCTCGTCGAGGCTCGTCCGGCGCAGGAGCGCGCCGACGGGGGTGGCGCGGCTCTCGCCCGCGCTCGCCCACACGGCCCCGCTCGCGGACTCGACGCCGACGGGCATCGAGCGGAACTTGAGCATGTCGAACGTCCGCCCGTTGAGGCCCATCCGCCGCTGCCGGTAGAACACCGGCCCCGGCGACGAGCGCTTGACGGCGGCGGCGATCACGAGGAAGACCGGCGCGAGGAGCACCAGCACGGCGGCCGAGAACGCGATGTCCGCCCCGCGCTTGACGAGGCGGCGGAAGTCGAACGGCGTCTCGTCGATCAGGTGGATCACCGGCAGCCCGTCGATGTCCGAGACCCGGCTGTTGAGGATCATCTCGAACTGGAACAGGTCTGGCACGAGGCAGACGTGGGCGAGCCGCGTCGCGGCCTCGTCAATGAGCCGCTCCACCTTGCCCGTGGCCCACGACGGGAGGCAGATGTAGACTAGGTCGACCGCTCGGCCGCGCGCGGCGAGGCGGTCCATCACGGCGGCGAAGTCGTCCACGCGCCCGAGCACCTCGCCGTCGGTCTTGTCGTCGTCGAGGAAGCCGACGACCTCGAAGCCCATCCACGGGTAAAGGCGGAAGGCGTCGGCGAGCCGGTGCCCGGCCCGCCCGGCCCCGACCACGAGCACGCGCCGGAGGTTCTTGCCTTGCTGCCGCGCCCGGCGCAGCACAGCGTAGATGGTGAGCCGCAGTAGGACCAGGAGTGCCGAGGTCAGCACCCCGAAGAGCAGCATGTGCAGCCGCGAGAACGAGAACGCGCGGTAGAAGAACACCGCCGCCACCGAGGCGAGGAGGCCGAGCGTCACGGCCCGCGCCACAGCCCAGACGACGAGCGGGAGCCGCTGCGCCCGCCGCGTCCAGTACAGCCCGGAGAGCAGGAACACCGCGCCCCAGACCGCGAGCACCGCCGGGAGGAAGCCGAGGTAGCGCTCCAGCGGGACCCAGCCGGGCGGCGTCAGCCACTCGAACCGGATAACCCACGCCAGCACCCACGCCACGGCAATGAGCCCGAGGTCGGCGACGAACAGGAGCCGCTGGAGCAGGCGGCTGCGCTCTTTAAGCATCGTACGGAGTCGGTGTGTGAGAGAGACTCAGACTCGTTCAGTAACCAAAGCTCCGCATAGGCAGGATGACAGTAGGACGGGGTGAGCACTCCGGGGAGAGGGCTGCGAGAGGAGGAGCCGCTGAGCCGGCTCTCGGGGAACATGCTGAGGGGAATATAGGGCGCGCGGCCCGGTCTGGCAGAAAAGGGTTCGCGGATTTCCCCCTTTCGGTAAGTGGGGAAGCGGGGAAGAAGGGCGCGGTGGTGAATCCCGAAATCTTCCGCTCTTCTATTCCTCCACTCCTCCGCTCTTAAAAGCTCTTCCGCTCCTAAACCCCCGCCTTCTCTGCGAGCGCCTCGGCGAGGGGCCGGAGCTTGTGCGGGTGCGTCGCCCGGATGAGTGCGCGGGCCAGCGCGTTCGTCGAGTCAATGAGCGGGACGCCCTCGAAGGCCGGCTCGGGCACGGCCAGCGGCAGCTCGGTGCAGCCGAGCACCACGGCGTCGGCCCCGCGCGCGCGCAGGTGGCGGATACCCGCCAGGAGCCGGCTCCGCGCCTCGGCCGTCGGCGGGTCGCTCTGCGCCTTGAGGCCCCACGTCTCGTCCCAGATCACCGGGTTGATGACCTCGCACTGGAACGCCCAGTCCGGCCGCACGCCCTCGAGGCCGACCTTTTCGAGGGCCGCCGAGTGCAGCCGGGTCTCGAGCGACGAGTTCGTGGCGAGCACCCCGACGCGGCGGATCGAGGGGTCGCGCCGCCGGGCGGCCTCGGCGCAGGCGTCGATGATGCTGAGGAGCCGGACGGCCCGCCCCTCGCGCGCCATCGTCTCGGTGAGCACGTCGAAGATCACCGGCGCGTGGGCCGTGTTGCACGGCATCCCGGCGACCGCGCAGCCCACGTCGTCGAGCCGCCGCAGCACCTCAGCCAGCGCCGGGACCGGGTTCGGCTTCGACTGGTCGGCGATGTAGGTCGAGCGGTCGGGGAAGTGACCGGGGTAGGAGATCAGCGCGACCGGCAGGTGCTCCTGGTCGGTCGAGGCCTCGGTGTTGTCGAAGATTTTCTTGACCAGGTCGAGCCCGGCGTAGGGGCCGAGGCCGCCGACGACGCCGATGGCGTTGCGTTCGTCCACGAGCGAGGAGGAGCGAGGAGGCAGGAGAAACGGCTGCTACCGCATGAAAGCCACGCGAATTGGAGCGGCCGGGGCACCGGCACAGCGCCTGGCAGCCGGATAGCACGACCGAGGCGGCGCGCGCGTTCCGCCGGACCGCCTCGCCGCGTTGACAGCGGGCAGTCTGAATCGCTATTTTCGCGGGTCTGTCGAGGCGGCTCCGGCCCCTCGGCTGTGCTCCCTGCCCGTCCCTGCCCGGTGGTGTAACGGCAGCACACCACTCTTTGGAAGTGGTTGTAGAGGTTCGAATCCTCTCCGGGCAACCCCTCGGCCGCTCCGGCCCGCGCCGCCTGCTCCGCGAGGCGGGCTTCTTTCAGCTCCCACCCGCGCGCTCCCGCCGTGCTCTCCAACGACCTCCCGATCTCGCTCTTCGCCGGGCGCTCGCACCCCGCGCTGGCGCGTGCCGTGGCGCGGGCCTACGGGCAGGAGCTCGGGGACGTCACCATCCGGGACTTCTCCGACGGCGAGATCTACGTCCGCTACGAGGAGTCTATCCGCGGCACCGACCTCTTCATCATCCAGACGACCCCGCCGCCGGCCGAGAACTGGCTGGAGCTGCTCTTCCTGATCGACGCGGCGAAGCGGGCGAGCGCGGCGCGCGTCACGGCGGTGATGCCGTACTTCGGCTACGCCCGGCAGGACCGCAAGGACCAGCCCCGCGTCTCGATCGCCTCGAAGGCACTGGCGAACGTCCTCACCACGGTCGGCGTGGACCGGGTGCTGACGATGGACCTCCACGCCGCGCAGCTCCAGGGCTTCTTCGATATCCCGGTGGACCACCTCTACGGCTCGGCCGTGCTGATCGAGCACCTCCGCGACCAAGCCGACGACAACCTCGTCGTCGTGGCCCCGGACGTCGGCTCGCTCAAGCTCGCGCGCGCCTACGCCAAGCGGCTCCACTCGGAGCTCGCGCTGATCGACAAGCGGCGGCCCCGCCAGAACGTTGCCGAGGTGATGAACATCATCGGCGACGTGGCGGGCCGGGACGTGCTCCTGCTCGACGACATGGTGGACACGGCCGGCACGCTCGTCTCGGCCGCCGAGGCGCTCCACGCGGCCGGCGCGCTCAGCATCGAGGCCGCCGCCACGCACGCGCTGCTCTCCGGCCCGGCCTACGAGCGGATCGAGGCCTCGCCTATCCGCCGCCTCCTCGTCACCGACACCGTCCCGCTCCAGCGGACCTCGGACAAGATCACCGTCGTCTCCGTCGCCGAGCACTTCGCCGACGCCATCCACCGCATCTACGCCGACGAGTCCGTCTCGACGCTTTTTATTCCGTAAAACGTGATGCGTAACCGCGAAGCAGACCGAAGGAAACGTAAGGGTGCCTGTAGCAACCCGTTTCAGGGGAGCATCCTTACGTTTTACGCCTTGCGTTTTAGCTCCCGACTCTGACCCGAGCACCACGCTCGACTCACCGAACCCGACCCCAGCCAGCAATCTCATGGACGCCATCACACTCGACGCGCAGCCGCGCGAAACCGGCAAGCGCGCCGCCAAGGCCATCCGCCGCGCCGAAGAGGTCCCCTGTGTGCTCTACGGCCAGCACACCGATCCGGTCCACTTCCGCGTCGGCCTGCTCGCCATGCGCCCGCTCATCTACACCGCCGAGACCCACGTCGTCTCGCTCACCGTCGGCGGCGAGGCCCACGAGGCCATCGTCAAGCACATCGACTTCCACCCGGTGACCGACGTGCCGATCCACGCCGACTTCCTGGCACTCACCGCCGGCGAGACGCTCGACATGGTGATCCCCGTGGTCACCGTCGGCATCCCGCTCGGCGTCAAGGCGGGCGGGCTGCTTTCGCAGCCGCTCAACGAGCTCGAAGTCCGTTGCCTGCCCAAGGACATCCCCAGTCAGATCGAGGTCAACGTCGAGGCCCTCGAGATCGGCGACTCGGTCCACGTCTCGGACCTCGAGGTCGAGAACGTCGAAATCCTGACGGAGCTGTCGCGGACCGTCGTGACGGTCACCGCACCGCGCGCCGAGGAGGAGCCGGAGCCGGAGGAAGGCCTCCTGCTCGAGGGCGAGGAAGGGGTCGAGGGCGAGCTGCCCGAGGGCGAAGAGGGCGCGGCCGAGGACGCCGGTGCCGAGGGCGCGTCCGACGAAGGCTGATCCGATTTTGGGTTTTAGAGTGGGGATTTCGGATTGGGCGGTGTGAAAACCCAATCCGCCATCCAAAATCAGAAATCAAAAATAGAATGGCCCGTGCGGAGCGCATCATCAACGGGCTGGGGAACCCCGGCCCCGCCAACGCCGGCACCC
>JBBSMV010000036.1:0-15054 GCA_038232975.1 Rhodothermales bacterium | reverse complement strand
CGCTGGGCAGTGCAGGCACGGCGGCGAGAGAAAGACGCGGTCGTACCTTAACGGAAACCAAAATCAAAGATTGACATTTATTAGCCGCCCCCTACACTGGAAGTCCTACACTCAAGAAATGAGGGCCATGCAGCAACTCAATGTTTCTCTGACGGACGAACTCAACGATCTCGTCCGCGGTCTCGTCGAAGCGGGTCGCTACGCATCCGCGAGCGAAGTCGTGCGGGACAGCCTACGGCTCATCGAAGAGCGCGAGCAGCTCCGCGCCCTCAAGCTCACGGAGCTTCGGCAACTGATCCAAGAGGGGAAGGAAAGCCCCGTCGTTCCGTACGACTTCGAGGGGGCGCGGGAGGAGGCGCGGAGGCGGGCAGAGACGATCAAGGCGTCAGGTAAGGCGTCAGGAAGCCAGCCACCGCCTTGACATGCCGACGATCGTTGAGCGTGCAGAAGCCAGAGAAGACCGGATCGAGGTGGAGCTCTATCTCATTCTCAACGCGCCCGAAGCGGTGGACACGGTGATGCGGGAGATCGACGCCAGGTATCACTTCCTTGCCGAGCGGCCTCTTGCGGGGAGGGTGCGGCCGGACCTCGATGAGAGCGCCAAGCTCCGGAGCTTTCCGGTGGGTCGCTACGTCGTCTTCTACGAGCTGCTCGATGACGGGATCGAGGTCGTGAGGCTGCTCCATAGCTCCCGAGACCTACGGGGGGAGTTCGAGTAGCGGAGGTTTTCTTGCCACACCGAGCTCGTCGAGCGCTGTTCCCCGGCTGAGCGCCCCGGCTAGTTTTCCCTTAGCGAGGACGTGGCCTGGTAGACGGAGCTTCCGAAATGGGGTCGGTCCACTGCACTAACGGTGGGACGCTGCCGGTGCTCGTTGCCACAACAATAGCCGGGGGGTTATCGTATCTTCGGCGTGGGGGCGGCCATTGATGCGCACGGCTCCGTCGCCCCGCTGACTGATCGGCTGCTCGCATGAACACGTCTTCCCCGGCCCTTCCGGCTATTCGCGCCACGACCGTCCTCGGCGTCCGGCACCGCGGCACCGTCGCGCTCGGCTCCGACGGGCAGGCCACGATGAAGGACACCGTGCTCAAGCACAGCGCGCAGAAGGTCCGCCCGCTCTTCGGCGGCACCATCCTGGCGGGCTTCGCCGGGGCCACGGCCGACGCCTTCACGCTCTTCGAGCGCTTCGAGGAGAAGCTCCAGAAGTACGGCGGCAACACGACCCGCGCCGCCGTCGAGCTGGCGAAGGACTGGCGGACGGACCGCTACCTCCGCCGCCTCGAGGCGCTGCTGGCCGTCGCCGCCCCGGAGCGGCTCCTGCTCATCAGCGGCACCGGCGACGTGATCGAGCCCGACGACGACATCCTCGCCATCGGCAGCGGGGCCCCCTACGCGCTGGCCGCCACGCGCGCGCTGCTCCGGCACGCCGACGGCCTCTCGGCCCGAGAGATCGTCGAGGAGGGCCTCCACATCGCCGCCGACATCTGCATCTACACCAACCACACCCTCACCATCCTCGAACTCGACGCCAAGGAGTCGCCCGCCGCCACCACGGCCAACGGCTCCAGCGACTGACTGCTCCGGCGAAGCGTGAGTTTTTTTCCACCAACCTACCCCTCAGTCCCGTGAATCAGAACCAGCCTCAGCCCGCGGCCCGCGCCGCCGTGCTGATCGATTACCAGAACCTCTACTACTACCTCAAGAACCGCATGGAGGGCCACCAGTCGCCCGGCGAGCACATCCTCGACATGCTCGACACGCTGCGCGAGCGGCTCTCGGAGGAGGCCGTCCCGGTCGCCGTCGGCCGCGCCTACGCCGACTTCTCGGGCCTCGACGACCACGCCCGCCACGTCCAGCGCGCGCTCTACCTGCTCGGCATCGACCCCCGCTTCGTGCCGTCCACGATGCACCGCAACACGACCGACCTCCAGCTCTGCATCGACGCGCTCGACTTCGTCGACGACCGCCCGGACATCCACACCGTGGTGCTCGTCTCGGGCGACCGCGACTACGTGCCGCTCGTCCAGGCGCTCCAGCGGCGCGGGCGCGAGGTCGTGATGGCCTCGTTCCGCGAGCACCTCTCGGCCCGGCTCTTCGACAACATCGAGGTCGGCCGCTTCCTCGACGCCGAGACGCTGATGAGCGAGGAGGCGCGCGACCTCCTCCAGGAGGACCACCACGCCAACGGCCAGCCCGAGATGACGACCGAGTTCGCCGAGGTCGTGGACCTCCCCTACGACGTCGACATCGAGGCGCTCCGCATCATCGAGGACTACTTCGGGCAGTACGATGAGGTCTACCTGACGCCGCTGCTGCGCAAGCTCTCCGAGGAGCTCGGCAACATCGAGGACCATGACCCGAAGTCGCTCATCGGCGACCTCGAGGACTGCGGGGCCTGCCGGCTCGAGCGCCGCAAGGGGATGCCCTACGACTACACCGTGCTGATCGTCAACGACGAGCACCCGGCCGTGCGCGAGGTCCAGATCGAGATGCGCGGCGAGGACTTCGTCGAGGACTTCGAGGGCGACTACGCCGAAAACGGCGACGGAGCCGACCTCGAGGCCGAGGTCGAGAGCGAGGGCAACTACGCCGCCGAGGAAGACTAAACGCGCGCGCCTCCAGGTTGGTGTAGGGGCGCAGCATGCTGCGCCCCTACGCGTTTGCGGCGGGCTTCCGGCGCGGCGGGCTTCCGGTCTTGCCGAATCTGCATACAACACGGCCCGGCCCGCGTCGTATATCCCACCCGCCCCCTCTCCGGCTTCCCCACCGCCATGCACCAGGAACTGACCCCGCGCCAGATCGTCGCCGAGCTCGACAAGTACATCATCGGGCAGACCGAGGCCAAGAAGAGCGTCGCCATCGCGCTGCGCAACCGCTGGCGGCGGATGAACGCGCCCGAGCCGATGCGCGACGAGATCATGCCCAACAACATCCTCATGATCGGGCCGACGGGCGTGGGCAAGACCGAGATCGCCCGCCGCCTCGCCCGGCTCGCCGTCGCGCCGTTCGTCAAGGTCGAGGCAACGAAGTTCACCGAGGTCGGCTACGTCGGGCGCGACGTGGACTCGATCATCCGCGACCTCGCCGACTTCGCCGTCGGCCTCGTGAAAGAGGAGCAGGCCGAGGGCGTCCAGGAGCGCGCCCGCCAGCAGGCCGAGGAGCGCGTGCTCGACGTGCTCATCCCGCCGTCGGAGCCGCGCAAGGAGAAGAAGGCCGGGGCGCTCGTCAACGGCCCCGGCTTCGTGATCCGCCCCGAGGAGGACGCCGACGCGCCGGGGCCTGAGAGCGAGGACGACCTCCGCGAGCGCACCCGCGAGCGCTTCCGCACGATGCTCCGCGAGGGCAAGCTCGCCGAGCGCGAGGTCGAGATCGACGTGGCGAGCGAGGGCACGCCGACGCTCCAGATGTTCGGCCCGATGGGCCTCGAGGAGATGGGGATCAACCTCCAGGAGATGTTCGGCAACATCGGCGGCAAGAAGAAAAAGAAGCGCCGCATGCGGGTCGACGAGGCCGTGGTCGCACTCACGGCCGAGGAGGCGCAGAAGCTGATCGACATGGACGCCGTCCAGCGCGAGGCCCTCCAGCGCGTCGAGCAGGCCGGGATCGTGTTCATCGACGAGATCGACAAGGTCGCCGGCGGCTCCCGGCAGGCCGGCGGGCCGGACGTCTCGCGCGAGGGCGTGCAGCGCGACCTGCTGCCCATCGTCGAAGGCTCGAACGTGATGACCAAGTACGGCCTCGTCAAGACCGACCACGTGCTCTTCATCGCCTCGGGCGCGTTCCACGTCTCGAAGCCGAGCGACCTGATCCCCGAGCTGCAGGGCCGCTTCCCGATCCGCGTCGAGCTGAACAACCTCACTGAGGAGGACTTCTACCAGATCCTCACGGTCCCGCAGAACGCGCTGCTCAAGCAGTACCAGGCGCTGCTCACCTCCGAGGGCGTCGAGATCGCCTTCACCGACGAGGCCGTCCGCGAGGTCGCCCGGATCGCGGCGCACGTCAACGAGGAGGTCGAGAACATCGGGGCCCGCCGCCTCCACACGATCCTGACGACGCTGCTCGAGGAGGTCCTATTCGAGGTCCCCGAGGCCCGGCAGGAGGACACGATCACGGTGGACGCGGCCTACGTCCGCGAGCGGCTCCAGTCCGTCGCCGAGAACCGCGACCTGAGCCAGTACATCCTGTGAGGCGGGGGACAGCCGACGGTGGACGGTGGGCGGCACGGTGAACACGTCGCTGCCATACCGCACGTCGCTGCACCGTCTGGACGACGAGGCGATCCGCCCGGCGTGGGAGGGGCTGCTGGCGCGGAGTCCACAGGCGACGGCGTTCTCGCACCTCGCCTTCGGAGAGGCCGTCGAGCGGGCGCTGCGGCTGCGGCCGGTCGTGGCGGCGACGTGGGAGGAAGACGCGCTGCGCGCCGGGGTGCTGCTCTTCGAGAAGCGACGCGGGCCGTACCGCGCCGCCGCGATCCCCCCGCTGGTGCCGTCGGTCTCGCCGCTGCTCGACGGGCCGCTCCGCGAGACCGACACCCACTACCGCCGCTCGCCGCTCGACGCGCTCCTCGGGTTCGTCGCGGGGGCGTTCCACCAGGCGAGCCTCGTGCTGCACCCGTCGCTCGCCGACGCGCGCCCGCTCCTGTGGGGCGGCTGGCGCGTCACGCCTGCCTATACGTACTGGATCGACCTACTCGAGGGGGAGCGCCTGATGGCGGCGTGGTCGTCGAACCCGAAGCGCACATGGAAGAAGGCTCACGCGGGGTTCGAGGTGGTCGAGGACGCGGCGTGCCTCGCTGAGGTGGTGGCGCTCATCGAGGCGTCGCACGAGCGGCAGGAGCAGCCCTTCGGGCTGCCGGCGGTGACGGTGCAGTCGTTCGCTCGCGGCCTCGTGGAGGCTGGGCTTGCCCGCGTGTTCGTCGCCCGGCACGACGGGTCGGCAGAGGCGGGGTACGTCCTCCTCTCGGATGGACGCTCTGCGTATTCGTGGCTGGCTGGCAGCGTGCCCGGCCCGGCGATGACCGTCCTGCTCGCCGGCATCCTGGCCCGGCTCCGGGAGGAGGGCGCGGCGTATTTTGATTTCGGCGGAGCCAACACGCCCTCCATCGCCGAGTTCAAGCGCAAGTTCGGGAGCCGTCTCGTGCCGTACCTCCGCGCCCGCCACACCGCCCGCCCCGAGCTTCGCCTGCTGGAGTGCATCCGGCGACAAGGTCGAGTCTAGGCTGCGTCTGGAAGACCCCTCTCGGTCTGCGAACCCTTCACCGATGGTCGAGGCCGTGCGATGAGCCGAACGGAGGGGTACTGAGACGGACGCGCCCATACCGACGCGCCCAGTGGGGGCTGGCGCGAGCGCACCGTCGCCTCGGCGGGGCGACGCATTTCCTGCGGCCCGTCCTCACGCTGGTCACCGGCGCGGCGGCAGCGCAGGTCCTCGCCTTCGCCGCCCGGCCCGTCCTGACGCGCCTGTTCACCCCCGACGAGTTCGGCGTCCTGACCGTTTTCGTCACCCTCGTCACCGCGCTCACGACGGTCTCCTCCGGGCGCTACGAGGACGCCCTGATGCTCCCGGAAGAAGACGGCGAGGCCGCGGGCCTCCTCGCGCTCGCCCTGCTCGGCACGACGGCGATGGCAGCCCTCGCGGCCCTCGCCCTCGCGTGGACGCCCTTCTGGACGGGGCTGCTCGGCGACGAGGTCATGCGTCCGGCCGTCGTGCTGCTCCCGGTGGGGACCGCGTTCGTGGGCTGGAGCGTCACGCTGGAGACGTGGCACACCCGGTGCGGACGGTTTCGGATCGTCTCGGTCGGGCGGACGGTGCAGAGCGCGGCGACCGTAGGGCTTCAGGTGGGAGCCGGCGTCGCGGCCGTGGGGGCGGCGGGCCTCGTGGGCGGTGCCGCCGCCGGGTTCGTCGCCGTGGTCGGGGTGTTGGGGGCCGGCCTCCTCGGGCGCGACGGGGGGCTGCTGCGGGCCAGCGTCCGCCTCCCAATGCTCCGCGCGCTCGCCCGGCGCTACGCCCGCTTCCCGCTCTTCTCTGCGCCGGCCGCTCTGCTCAACGTGCTCGCCGGGCGCGTGCCGATCCTGCTGCTCGCCGCGCTCTTCTCGGCCGAGGCCGTCGGGCAGTTCGGCCTGGCGTTCGGGACGCTGGCGCTGCCGCTCGGCCTCGTCACGGGGGCCATCGGGCAGGTGTTCTTCGTCCGGGCGGCCGAGGCGCAGCGGACCGGCACGCTCGCCGAGACCGCCCTCGCGTTCTACCGCCGCCTGCTCCTGATCACGACCTTCCCCGCGCTCGCCGTTTTCGTCGCCGGCCCGGCCCTCTTCGCCCTCGTCTTCGGCCCGGCGTGGGGGACGGCCGGGGCCTACGCGCGAGCGCTCGCGCCGTGGGTCCTGCTCCTCTCCGTCGCTGTCCCACTGACGCGGATTTTCGACGTCACCGAGCGGCAGCGCGCCGATCTGAGGTTCAGCGTCTTCCTGTTCGTCGTGCAGGTGGGCGGCTTTAGCGCGGCAGCGAGCCTGGGCGGGGGCGCAGCGCAGGCGGTGTGGGTCCTCGGCGGGCTGGGCGCAGGGCTTCGGGCGCTGCACATCGTGTGGATGCTGCACCTGGCCGGCGTCCGGCCGTTCCGCGTCACGCTGGAAGCTCTCCGCATGATAGCCTATGCCACCCCGTTCCTCCTCCTGGTCGCCGCCGTGCAGGCCGCAACCGACTCGGGCGCGGCTGTGCTGGGCGCTGTCGTTGCCGGGGGACTCGGCTATCTCGGCCTCACCGTGTGGCGCGGCGAGGGGCGTGATCTATTCCAGTAGCGGACCGCAGCCGGCAGCGTCACCGCATGAATTTGCGGCGGTTGCGGACGTAGTCCTCGAAGATGAACCCGCCGAGGTCGTCGAGCGAGGCGTAGTAGGCCCGGCCCTGGTTGGTGTCGGTGAGCTGGCGGACAAACTTCTGGAGGTACGGGTCGCGCGCGATCATGAACGTCGTGATCGTGATGCCCTCGCGCCGGCAGATCGCGGCCTCGTCGAGGACCTTGTTGACGATCCTGCGGTCGAGGCCGTAGGCGTTCTTGTAGAGCCGGCCGGCCTCGAAGTGGGCGCTGGGCTTGCCGTCGGTGATCATAAAGATCTGCTTGTTGCGGTTCTTCCGGCGGCGCAGGATCGTCCGGGCGCGCTCGAGCCCGGCGCGCGTGTTGGTGTGGAATGGCCCGACCTGGAGGTACGGCAGGTCCTTGACCTCGACCTCCCACGCCTCGTTGCCGAAGGCCACGATGTCGAGCGTGTCCTTGGGGTACTGCGTCATGATCAGCTCGGCGAGCGCCATCGCGGTCTTGCGCGCCGGCGTGATCCGGTCCTCGCCGTAGAGGACCATCGAGTGGCTCAGGTCGATCATCAGGACCGTGGCGACCGACGAGTGGTGGTCGGTCTCGTAGACCTGGAAGTCGTCCTCGTGGAGCGAGAAGTCGCCGAGGCCGCCGCGCCGGAAGGCGTTCGAGAGCGTGCCGGTGACGTCGAGGCCGTGGACGTCGTCGCCGAAGGTGAAGGGCCGCGTCTCGGGGAGGCGCTCGTCGCCCGCGCCCGCGTGGGGGGTCTTGTGGTTGCCGCGCCCGCTCTTGCGGAGGTGCGAGAAGATTTCCTCCAGCGAGCGCTGCCGCAGTCCGCGCTCGCCCTTGGCGGTGATCTGGACGACGCCCGTCTGCTCGTCGCGCTCGATGAGGCCGCGGTTCTTCAGCTCCTCGATGAAGTCCCCGATGCCCATCTCGTCGTCGCTGAGGCCGTACTGGTTGTCGATCTGGGTGAGCCAGCGCAGGGCCTCGTCGGCGTCGCCGCCGGTGTGGAAGAGGAGCTGCTGGAAGAGGTCGAGGAGGCGGTCGAAGGTGGGGAGGTTCCGGCCGTGGCGGCTCTCGTCCCACTCGGAGTAGCGGAAAAACATGGTGAGTGTCGAATTACGAGTGTTGAGTGTCAAATGGTGAGGTGGCGAATGAACAAGCTTCCCCATTCGAAACTCGCCACTCGTCGCTCGCCACTATCCCTGCCCGTAGGGGTGGTCAATGTAGCGGCGGGCGCTGTCGTGGGCACCGGAGAAGTCGTCGAGCCGGAGCACCTGGCGGTAGCTCTGGAGAGCCTTGGCGCGCTCGCCGCGGGCGTCGTAGCTCATGCCCTGCCGGAGGCGGCCGAGGGTCTCGAAGGCGCTCTGCTGCGGGCGCGCCTCGGCGATCCGCTCGAGCCGGTAGAAGAGCGCCAGGGCCTGGCCGTGGTTCTGGCGCATCTGCTGGCCGCGCCCGAGGTAGTAGAGCGCCTGCTCGGCGATGGCGTCGTTGTAGCCGGTCTCGCGCTGCCCGTAGCGGCGCATGACGGTCTGGAAGACGCGCTCCGAGGCGTCCCAGTCGCTGAAGCGGGCGTAGATGCGGCCCTCCATCGCGTGGAAGAAGGCGTTGTCCGGGTACTCCTGGCGGAGCCAGCCGATGAACTGCCGGGTCTTGGTGTAGTCGTGCTCGAAGAGGTAGTAGATCTGGAGCAGGAAGTAGGCCGCCTCGGCCCGGAGGTAGGTGCCGTCGCGGAAGGTCCGGTGCAGCGCCGCCAGCCCGCGCGCCTTGCTGCCGGCGGGGAACATCGCCACGAACGGCTTGCTCCAGCTGTAGCGCTCGGGGACGGCGGCGGCATAGTAGTCGTAGATGCCCTGACCGAAGACGAAGTCGGCGTTGCCCTCGCTCTCGTCGGCCACGTCTAGGACGTAGCTCATGGCGCGCTTGCCGTCGAGGGCGGCCTTGAGCCAGCTCCGGCGGTTCGACTGGAGGCGGCCGCGGAAGCCGAGCGCCGCGCCCTTGAAGAACTTGGCGTCGAGGTTGTCGCGGTCGCGCCGGAGGAGGCGGTCGGAGCGCTCGATGACCTCGTCCATCCGCTCGAAGAAGGCGGCGTCGTGGCTGGTATCCGAGAGGTCCATCAGGATCTGCCACCACGGGACGAGGGCCTGGAGGAACGGCGCGACGGGGTGCTCGGGGTGCCGCGCGGCGAGGCGGTCGAAGATGGCCTCGGCGCGGTCGAACTCCATGTTGTAGAGCAGGTCGAGGCCGCGCGTGGCCTCGGCCTTGAACGCCGGGTCGTCGAGCACGGAGGCAGGCTGCGCCTGCGCCGAGCAGACCACGGTGCCGCTGAGTAGGAGGACGAGCGCGGCGCGGCGCAGGAGAGTCGGCATCGGGTTCGGGGGAAACATGGCTGGTGGTACCGTTGCGATTTTTGTGCTGTTCCTACGGTTCGGTCAACCCGAGTCGTGGGAGTCGTGGGCCGAGAAACGTCTCCGCGGCGTGCTCTTGTGTTGATCTAGCTCAACCTCTACCCTCAAGTCATCCCGGCCTCCGAGCCGGGACCCACCGGCTGCCTCCGTCCTGATAGGTCCCCGCCTGTGCGGGGATGTCGTGTGTAATACGGATTCAGTTTGACGATGTCAGGATAGCGCCGACCTCGACCTCGGTAGGGACACGATGCATCGTGTCCCTACGACGGTGGCGATGGGCACCGCGGGGGAAGCTATCCAGACACCACGAGACCGATTCCGTATAAAGGGTTGGAGTGACCTCTTGACTGCTGTGCTGATTTCGACCGGAGGCTCGGGTTCAGTTAACGTCCGGCTCCGCCCTTTCGTGCAGGAAGCGCCGTGCTCACCCGAACACGGCGCTTCCCGTCCTCCTCCTTCCCCTCGCTCAGTCGGGAAGGCCATAAGCTCGCTGGAGGGCCTTGTAGTCGGAATAGTTGATGCTCCGGTTGAACCCTCCGCCCGGAATCGTGACGAGGCGGAACGTGAGACGCTCTAGGTTCGCCAGCAGGCCCCGTTCCCGGTCGAGGAAACCAATCGTGAAGACGTCCGAAGCGACGAGGTTCACGTAGAGACGGCGCACGTCGTAGGTGTAAGTCGTGGTGAGCGTATAGTCCACGAAGCCGTCGCCCTCCGGCGCGTTCGGCGTAGCCTCGTCGAACCCGAGGGTGAGCGGGAGCGCCGTCCATCCGTCGCGCCGCAGCCCATTCTCATCAACCACGTCGGAGACGTACAGGAGCACGACGCCGTCGTTCACGGCACTCGGCGTCAGGAGCGACGCGAGCTGGGGGTAGAACACGTCGTCGGTGTCGTACTGCACCTCCGTGCTGTCCGTGCTAAAGGTGAGATCGAACCGGAAGTCGTCGCGCGCGTCGCGGTCGCCGAGGGTGAACTCAGCGACGCGGACCCCGTTATCCACGACCACGTCTGGATCGCGGATGGGGCGGTCGTCGTCGTTGAAGTCGCAGCCGGCGAGGACGAAGAGGACGGCGAGCAGACCGAGGGCGAGCAGCGCGGCGTGGCGCGCGTCGCGGCGGCGGCCGGAGAAGGGACGGGCGAAGAGGCGGCGGGAGAGCGGCATCGAGAGCATCGGGGTCGGGGTCAGGGTCGGTACAGGAGCCGCCTCGGCCGGGGCGTGGGTAACGCGGCTCCGCACCTCGCCCTGCAAAGCCGAGTCCAACGGCTCCGGCGCGGCACACAGCGCCGCACGGCCCGATTCCCTCTGCCGGGTGCCCACCTTTGTGGGCAGTGGCTACACGGCTGGGCCGCCTACGCCGTCAGCCGCCGCGTGCCCGTGTAGGCCGCGCCGACGAGCAGCACCTTGGCGAGGTCCCACAGCACGAAGCGCAGCCAGCCCTTGTCGAGCGACTCGAACCACGTCGCGTGGTCGGCCGCGTAATGGAGCCACACCACGCCGGCCGTGAAGAGCACTGCCGAGCCGAGCACGAGCGCGAGCACCGAGCCGGCGAACGTGTTCCACCGCTGCGACGCCGCGCCGACGACCGCGCCGACGAGCGGGTAGGCCAGCAGGTAGCCCGCCGAGACGGCCCCGAAGAGGTAGGCCGGCCCGTAGCCCTCGCCCGCGAAGACCGGAAAGACCATCCCGAGCGCGAGGTAGAGCAGCATCGAGAGCGCCCCGCCTCGCCAGCCGAGGAACAGCCCGCTGCCGTAGACGGCGAGCGTCTGGAGGGTGATCGGGACCTCCCAGAGGTAGAGGCGGACCTGCGCGCCGAGCACGGCGAGCAGCGCGAAGCCGACGACCCCGGCGAGCTGAACGAGCGCCGAGGCGCGGTCGCTGCGCAGCAGGTCTACGGAGGCGGTGCGGGGCGAGTGGAGGGCGAGAGCAGACATGGCGGGAGCGCGAGGGGAAGGGTGTCGCCAAAGATACGCCCTCGCCGGGTTTCCCCCGACGTAGCTTCGGCCCTCATCGTCCGCCTGCCTGCCCCGCCTCCATGTCCGATCACGTCCTGACAGAACTAGAAGGCGGCGTGCTCCGCGTCACCATCCACCGGCCCGAGAAGAAAAACGCCCTCACGGTGGCGATGTACGCCGCCCTGGCCGAAGCCCTCCGGCAGGCCGAGGCCGACCCGGCCGTCCGCGTCGTGCTCCTCTGCGGAACCGGCGACGCCTTCACCGCCGGCAACGACCTCGGGGACTTCGTCGCCAACCCGCCCAGCGGCGAGTCCAGCCCGGTCTTCGCGTTTCTCGGCGCGATCAGCACGGCGGCGAAGCCGGTGGTCGCTGCCGTCCACGGCCCGGCCATCGGGATCGGGACGACGCTCTTGCTGCACTGCGACCTCGTCCTCGCCACGCCCGACGCCCGGTTGCAGCTTCCGTTCGTCACGCTCGGGCTAAGCCCGGAGGCGGCGTCGAGCTACCTGCTGCCGCTCGCCGTCGGGCCGCAGCGGGCGGCCGAGCTGCTGCTCTTCGGCGAGCCGTTCTCGGGTGAGCAGGCCCACGCCTGGGGCCTCGTGAACGAGCTCACCGTGGAGGGCGACCTGCTGGACCGGGCCACGAAGCGCGCCGAAGCCCTCGCCGCCCGGCCGCCGGCCTCGGTCCGCCTCACGAAGTCGTTCCTGCGCCGCCCGCACGCCGAGGCGGTGCAGGCCACGCTTCGGGCCGAGGCCGAGGCGTTCCTGGAGCGCCTCCAGAGTCCCGAGGCCGCCGAAGCGTTCACGGCCTTTTTCGAGAAACGCGCGCCCGACTTCTCCTCGTTCTCGTGATCACGCGCGACTACATCCTGCGGCAGATCCACCAGCTCAGCCAGGTGCTCGCCGCCGTGCTCTTCGGAAAGCGCGCCGGCCAGACCGAGGAAGCACAAGAGGCGCTCGCTCACGGGCTGGAAGACGCGCTCGGCCTGCCGCTCGCTGACCTCCACCAGCTCGGCAAGGACGAGGTGCTCGCTCTGTGCGAGCACGCCGGGGCCTTTTCGTCCGAGAAAGCGCTCGCCCTGGCGGACTTGCTGCGGGAGGACACATCCGCCGCCGGACGCGAGCGAGCGCTGTGGCTCTACGAGGCCGCGCGTGACATGGGCGACCTCGCGCCGCTGGACCTCCCCGAGCGGATCGCCGACCTCCGCGACGCGCTGGCGCGGGGGTGAGTGCGTTAGTGCGCCTCGGCGATCAGTGCGGGCTGCGGCCAGACGGCCTGCTGGGTGCGGCCGTGCCCGGTCTCGGCGTCGTAGGCCTGGTTGTGGGCGTCGTACTCGCTCATCACGGCGGCGAGGGTGCGCTGCACTGCCGCTTGTATCCGCCCGCACCCCGGCTCGCGGAGCGCGACGAGCCGGTCGCGGATGGCGTCGGCGGCTTCCTCGGCGAGGCGGCGGTGTCCGCGTTCGTGGAGGTCGAGCGCAGCGACGAAGCGCTCCCAGGCACCGCGCACGTCGGGCGGCGTGTCGGCGGGTGCCCGCCAGCGCGGCAGGCGCGTCTGCACGGCGACGTGCACCGTGAGGTCTTTCACCGAGCACCCGGCCGCGCGCCCGGCCCAGCGGTACTCGGCGCTGACTTCCCACTCGGTGAGGCCGAAAAAGCCTTGCCCGCCGATGCGCGGCCCGTGCGCGGCCAGCGCCCGCCCGAGCATCTCTGCCGTCTGCCCCTGCACGTCGTAGTACGTCGTCTCGCTGCGGACCTGTACCGCGCCGGTGCCGGGACCGGGAGCTTCGGGTGGCTGTGCCTCGAGAGGCTGCGCGCTGAGAGCGGTCGCACCCGAGGCGAGGAAGAGAACCAGCAGCGCGAGCCGAGCCATAACCGAAGACCGTGAGCGGGAGTCGCTCTGGTTTCGGCGCGGTCGCTCACGCGCTCAAGCTACGTGGCAGGGTGTATATGCCGCGTGCCAATCCTCCCTCCTAAATCTCACCGCTGCACCGCCTCCAGCACGGCTGCCTCCGGCACGGCTGCCCGGCCTGCTTCCGGCTCGTAGGCGAGCACCGGCGCGAGCCACCGCTCGGCCTCGGCCGTCGCCATGCCCTTGCGCCGGGCGTAGTCCGCGACCTGGTCCTGCCCGAGCACCCCGAGGTTGAAGTACGCCGCCTCCGGGTGCGCGAGGTAGAGGCCGCACACCGACGCGGCCGGCGTCATGGCGAGGTGCTCGGTGAGCGCGACGCCCGTCCGCCCGGTCGCGCCGAGGAGGTCGAAGAGCGCCAGCTTCTCGGTGTGGTCGGGCTGCGCCGGGTAGCCGGGGGCGGGGCGGATGCCGGCGTAGCGCTCGCGGATCAGGTCGTCGTTCGAGAGCGCCTCGTCGGCAGCGTAGCCCCAGAGGTCGGTGCGGACCATCTCGTGGAGGCGCTCGGCGAAGGCCTCGGCGAGGCGGTCGGCGAGAGCCTTTGCCAGGATCGCCGAGTAGTCGTCGTGCTCGGCCTCGAAGGCGGCCACGAGGGCGTCGAGGCCGTGCCCGGCGGTGACGACGAACGCGCCGAGCCAGTCCACGCGGCCTGACGCCTTCGGGGCCACGAAGTCGGCGAGGGCGCGGTTCGGCTTGCCGGGCGTCTTGGCGGTCTGCTGCCGGAGCGTGTGGAGCACGGCGAGGCGCTCGCCCCGGTCCTCGCTCGCGTAGAGCTCGATGTCGTCGCCGTCGGCGTTGGCCGCCCAGAGGCCGAGGACGCCGTCGGCCCGGAGCAGCTTCTCCCGGACGATCCGGTCGAGGAGCGCGTTGGCGTCGTCGAAGAGGTGCCGCGCGGCCTCGCCCCGCTCGGCGTCCTCGAAAATCTGCGGGTACTTGCCCTTCATCTCCCACGCGATGAAGAACGGTGTCCAGTCTATGTAGGGGCGCAGCTCGTCGAGCGGGTAGGCCCGGAACTCGGTGATGCCGGGGGCGTGCGGCGGCGTGATCGGGGCCTCGCTCCAGTCGAGCGCGAGGCGGCCCGCGCGGGCCGCCTCCAGCGAGAGCAGCTTCGTCTCGCGCGTGCGGCGGGCGTACTGCGCGCGGACGGCCTCGTACTCGGCGGCGACCTCGGCGGCGAAGGCGGCCCGGTTCTCCCCGATCAGCGTCTGCACGACGGGCACGCTCCGGCTCGCGTCGAGGACGTGGACGACGGGGCCGCCGTAGCGCGGCGCGACCTTGACGGCGGTGTGGACCTTCGAGGTCGTCGCCCCGCCGATGAGCAGCGGGAGGTCGAAGCCCTGCCGCTCCATCTCGGCGGCGAGGTGGACCATCTCGTCGAGGCTCGGCGTGATGAGGCCGCTGAGGCCGATCATGTCCACGTCGTGCTCGCGCGCGGCGGCGAGGATGGTCTCGGCCGGCACCATCACGCCGAGGTCCACGACCTCGAAGTTGTTGCATTGCAGCACGACGCCGACGATGTTCTTGCCGATGTCGTGGACGTCGCCCTTGACCGTCGCCTTGAGCCGGCGGGGGTTGCGTTTGGCTTGTCGTTCCCCGTCGTGTTGGGGCGCACGGCGGTGCCCCCCTACGCCGTCGCCGTCCTCCATGTACGGCAGCAGATACGCCACCGCCTTCTTCATCACGCGCGCCGACTTGACGACCTGCGGCAGGAACATCTGCCCGCTCCCGAAGAGGTCGCCGACGACGTTCATCCCGTCCATCAGCGGCCCCTCGATCACGTCGATGGGCTGCGCGGCGCGCTGCCGTGCCTCTTCCGTGTCGGCGTCGATGAACTCGACGATGCCTTTGACGAGCGCGTGCCGAAGCCGCTCCTCGACCGGGGCGTCGCGCCACGCGAGGGTCTTCTCCTCCTTCGCCTCGGTCCCCTCGGCGGCGATCCGCTCGGCGATCTCGACGAGCCGCTCCGTCGCGTCGTCGCGTCG
>JBBSMV010000035.1:0-15158 GCA_038232975.1 Rhodothermales bacterium | reverse complement strand
CGACCTGCGCCGCCTCTTTGACGGCGCGCCCGCGACGCGCCTCACGGCCGAGGCCGCACTCGCCGGGGCGGGAGCTACGCTCGACGGCTTCGAGGGCGACCTCGCCGTCTCGTTCGCCCCGTCCACGCTCACGCTCGCGGGCGCGCCCCGGCCCATCGCCGCTCACGACGTCGCGCTCCGCCTCCGGCCGCCCGGCTCGCCGGTCCGATTCGAGCTAGACGGAGACCTCGCCGCGGTCCGGGTGACGGGCGACCTCGACGCCGGAGACGTGGTGGCGCTCGCCAGGCAGTGGGGCGAGGCCGTGGCGCGCACCGTGCAGGTCGAGCGGACGAAATACTACCGCCCGCCCGCCGACAGCCTGCGCCGAACCGTGCCGCCCACGCCCGCGCCCGTCGGTGCGCTGCCGCAGGCGCTCGGGCTGGAGATCGAGGTGCGGCGGCCCGAGGCGTTGCAGGCCTTCCTGCCCGGCTCCCCCGGCTTCGCCCCCGGCACCATGCTCGACGTCCGGGCCAGGCTCGCGCCCGACTCGCTCGCGCTCACGGCGACGGCGCGGGGCGACTCGCTGAGGGTGCCCGGCCTCGTCGGCGGCGGCTTCGCCGGGACGCTCGCGCTGCGCAGCGGGTACGGCCGGACGCTCGTCGGGCGCAGCATGCTGGACCTCGCGCTGCGCGCCGATACGCTCCGCGTGCCCCTCGGCCGACTCGCCGACGCCACGGCAACTATCCGCCTGCGCGGGCGCGCGGGCGCGCTACGGCTCGGCAGCACACAGCTCGGCGAGGCCGGGCACTTCGCGCTCGACGCCGGCCTCGACCTCCGGCCCGAGGTCAACCGGGTGACGCTGCGGCGCGTCGAGGTCGCCGTCGGCGGGCAGCGGTGGACGAGCCGCGGCTCGGGGGCCGTCGCGCTCTACGCCGACGCGATCCGGCTCGGCGGCCTCGCCTTCGAGCGCGTGCAGGACGACGGCGTGCCGCCGCGCCTCGCGCTCAGCGGGACGCTCTCCCGGCTCGCCTCGGACAGCCTCTACGTCGAGGCGACGGCGCTCGACCTCGGCGAGCTCTCGGCCGTGCTCGGGCCGCGCCTGCGCTTCGACGGCCGGCTCGACGCCACCCTCGCCGTGGCGAGCGTGCTGCGGCAGCCGGCGGTCGTCGGCGCGGCGACGGTCGAGGCGCTGGCCTTCGCCGGGCGGCGGATCGGGCGGGCCGCCGTGACGAGCCGCACCCTGCCCGGCAGCGACGCCGTGGCCGTATCCCTCCTCCTCCGGCCCGAGCCTGCCCCCGCGGAGGCGGGAGGCGACGCGCTCTCGCTCGCCAACGACCTCAGCGCGACGGGCACCGTCCGCTTCCCCGGCACCGCCGCCGACGGCACGCGCGACCCCGGCGCGCTCGACCTCGCCCTCGACCTCGACCGGCTCGACCTGTTCGTCTTCGACTGGCTCTTCCCGGACATCATCGCCGAGGCGGGCGGCTACGCCGCCGGCACGGGCCGGATCACGGGGACGCCGCGCGTCCCGCTCTTCGACGCCGACCTGGCCGTGCGCGAGGGCTCCTTCCGCGTCCCCGCCTTCGGCCTGGCGCTCACCGCCGAGGGCCGCGTGCGCGTTGACCGCGAAGGCTTCCACCTCCGCAGCGTCCAGCTCGCCGACAAGGCCGGCGGGCTGGCCCTCGTGCGCGGCGACGTGCTCTTCAACGACTACCGCTTCTTCTCGCTCGACCTCGCGGCCGACCTCGCCGAGGTCGAGATCATTGACGTGCCGCAGTCGCGCGACCTGCCGTTCTACGGGCACATCCGCGCCTCAGGCTCGGCGACCCTCACCGGGCCGCTCGACAACGTCTTCCTCCGCACCACCGACGCGCAGACGACGGCCGACAGCGAGATGTTCATCCCCGTCACCGCCAGCGGGCCGGGCGGCGACGCGGGCTTCCTCGTCTTCGCCGACTCCCTCGGGACTGTGCCCGAGCCGGAGGCGCGGCGGAGCGTGCTCGGGCAGCGGTCCGAGGGCGAGCGTGGGTTCCTCGAAGGGCTGGAGATGAACCTCGGGGTCATCGCCCCGCCCGGCTCGACGGTCCACCTCGTCTTCGACCCGGCTGTCGGCGACGTGATCACGGCCGTCGGAAGCGCGGCCCTGCAGCTCGCCATCCGCGAGGGCGAGTTCCAGACCTTTGGGACCTTCGACGTCACGCGCGGCGACTACCTCTTTACCGCCGGCGACGTGTTCACCCGCCGCTTCGAGCTCGAGGAGGGCGGGACGCTCCAGTGGGAGGGCGACCCCATTGACGCCCGCCTCGACCTGCCGGCGACGTACCGCACGCGCGCCTCGCTCGCCGGCCTCGACCTCCCGAACGTGGACCCGCGCCAGCGCGTCCCCGTCGTCATCTCGCTCGGCGTGACGGGCCGGGTATCGAGCCCGAACGTGGCCCTCGCTGTCGCCCTCGACGAGACGAACCGCGCCGTCGCCGGGGCCGAGGCGCTCCGCCTCCGGCTCAACCAGAGCGACCGCCAGGCGGAGTACGCCACGAGCGTGCTGCTCACCAACTCGTTCCTCCTCGCGCCGTCGCAGAACCCCGAGTCGCTCCGCGAGGCCGCCGACGAGCTGCTCTTCACCTCGCTCTCGCAGCTCGTCTCGGCGCGGCTCAACCTGTTCCTGAGCGACGCCCTCGCCTCGGAAAACCTGGACGTGACCTTCGGCGTGCAGCAGGGCGCGGCGGCCGACGACCTCGACCTGAGCTACGGGGTCGCGCTCCGGCTGCTCGACGAGCGGCTCGTGATCCGGGGCGAGGGCCTCTACCAGCGCCTCGTGGACCGGCCCGTGAGCGAGGAGCTCCAGGGCGAGGTCGCCGTCGAGGTCCACCTGACGCCGTCGGTCTCGCTCGAGGTGTTCTACCGGCGCGAGGGCGACGTGCTGCTCGGCAGCGGCCTGAGCGCGACGCCCTACGCGGCCTACGGGGCGGGCCTCGGCTACGAGACCGACTTCGCCAGCTGGCGCGCCCTGCTGCGCCGCATCGTCGGCGAGGCCGCCGAGACGCAGGGCGAGACCGCCAGCGCCGCCCCGTTTTAAGCCGCCGCCTCCAGGATCGCCAGCCCTTCCTCGTCCATCTCGACGCGCACGACGCGGAGGCGCTCATCGCGCAGTGCAGGCAGCACCCTGCTCAGCGCTTCATCGAACGAGCGAGCCACGACGGTGCAGTCGGCCACCGGTACTCCGTTGGCGACGACGAGCGTGACATCCTGGACCTCCGGCGGAGCCCCCCCGCCCGCCCCGAAGTAGCCGTATAGGCGGTCCGTCGCATCGAGGTTGGGGTCGGCGTTGAGAACTAGCCTGAACTCATAGGTTCGCGTCATATCATCCAGAGGGCGAGCGGTGGCATGCGTCCACATAGCGGCGAAGCTTCCGCGCGTGGCCGGTCGGGTTTCGGGGCGTGGAGTAGACGTTGAACCGATGACCGGCCCGGCTCTGTTCCGGGCACAGAGCGTATCCCCACACATGCGCCCTCGGCCCGGCTTTTTGGATGCGCCACCCCTTTGAGGCCGCGTACTCAGTAGCTTTGCGAATGTCCTTGTTCGGGTGACGCGGCATGTCGGGCATGAGCCAACCTACGGCATATCGCCCTACGGCGCGGGCGTGGGCTACGAGACCGACTTCGCCAGCTGGCGCACCCTGCTCCGCCGGATCGTCGGCGAGGCCGCCGAGGAGCAGGACGAGACGGCCAGCGCCGCGCCGTTCTGATCGGTGTGGGCAGCCTGGCACGGATGGGGGCTATGCGCAACGCCCCGCCTTCTACCAAGTCCCGTGATCGGTAGGGATACGGCCATAGGAGCACGGCGTGCAGTGTCCGCGCCGATCAGAACGGGGCACGACGGGGTGTACCCTGGCCCTACGACTGCCGGCGGAGGGCAGACCCATCCGGTCTGACCCACCCGGTCTATCGGTAGTACCGGCCCCCCGCTCGCAGCGTCGCGCACAAACGGGACGGGGGCGACCCGTCGCCGGACCGCCCCCGCCTCACTTCTCGTAGCGCGAAGCTACCTCACGCCGAACCTACTTCACCAGCGTCAGCCGGCCGGTCTCGACCTGCGCCCCCGCCACCAGGCGGTAGACGTAGACCCCGCTCGGCAGGCTCGCCGCGTCGAAGGTCACGCTGTGCTGACCGGCTTCCATCGTGCCGTCGGCGAGCGTGGCGACCTCGCGGCCGCGCACGTCGTAGACCACGAGCGAGACCTTAGCGGACTGCTCGAGCGAGAAGCCGATCTGGGTCTGGCGCGCGAACGGGTTCGGGAAGGCCCCGACCGCGTCGGCACGCGCAGCGGCCGAGAGCTCGCCCGTCTGCGGCCACGGCGCGGCGTCCGTCACGGTCCAGTCCTGGCTGCCGCTAGCTACGCGTGCGCTGCCCGTAACGGTGACGACGATGACGTCGGAGCACTCGACCGGGTTGTTGATGTTCTGGCCGGCGCAGACGAAGTAGTCGTACGGCCCCTGCGGCGCGGCACTTGGCACCTGCTGCGTGTAGCTCTGGGTCACCGACTGCCCCGACTGGAGCGTGCCCGCGATCACCTGGCCGCGCGCCCGGATGATGCCGCCGCGCTCAGCGTAGAAGAAGAGGCCGCCGGTGAGGGCGTTGGGCGTGTTGTTCGTGACGGTGTACTGGAAGTTGACCGAGCCACCGGGCGCGACCGTGGTCGAGCTCTGCGCCGCGAGGCTCACCGAGAGGGGACCCGTGCTGCCGACGTCGCCGAAGGTGACGTTGTCGGTATCCACGAACTCCACCGAGACGTCGGCATTGGCGACGATCGCCGAGATCGGCGTGCCCGTCGACTTGAACCCGACGAACTGGAGCGAGAAGCCGCTGATCGTGGCTGAGCCGAGGACGTTGCCCGAGGCGTCCCGCGCCTCGATGCTCGTCGCCGAGCCGGTGTTGTTGAGGTCCACGTCGTAGCCGGCGCAGTCCACGGCCGGGTTGAAGATGTGGATGAGCTTGTCGGTGTTCTGGTTGTTGCCGACCTGGACCGACGGGGCACCGAAGAAGCCGGCACCCGAGACGAAGAGGTCGTCGCCGAGCCCGGAGATGCTGGAGACGGTGATCGTGAGGCCGTCCGCGATGGAGCCGACGGGGAAGATCACGCCGTCCTCGGGCGGCAGCGGGGCACCGACGACGTCGGCGTCGTTCGGGGCGACGTTGGCCTCCTCGAACGTCTCGGTCGTGAGGTTCGAGCCGCACTCGTTGTTGAAGGCGGCGCGGCTGGTGAAGACCATGGCCCCGCCGCGCGTGGAGAGAACCTCGACGGACGAGGGGACCGCGTCTTTGACGAGGGCGTCGGGGTGCGGCGCGGCCGAGCGGCTGCTCTGGGCGAGCGCGAACGGGCTGAGCGTCACGAAGAGCGCAGCCACACAGAGAACGCGTAATGCGTTTGACATGGTAGGTAGGGGTTAAAGATGGTGAGGGGAAAGCCAACCGGCCAAGCGGCCAGTGACGGCTTAATGAACGACATAAAAGGGACAAAAGCTAGTCCCTGGATAAAATTAATCCAGAGATGTCACGTCTGGTGCTCCAAAGGCTCGCCTAAAGGAGGCTGGGCGTTGCGTCCGGCATAGGGTACCGCCCGCAGGCCTGTCCTCGCCAGGTCGCGCCGCAGGCCGCGCGGCCCGCGCGGCCTGCCCCCCAGGGCTATCGCATCCTCACCTCGCACCTACGTCCGACACCCTCCTTACCCTCGTCATTTCGAGCGCACGCGAGAGCTCCCCTTCGATGGCGTCGTGCATGACCTCAGAGGGGGAGATTTGCCTGCGGCGAGGCTTCGCGTTCTCCTCCCTCCGGTCGTCGAAAGGACAAAAGTCGGGAGGATGCGATAGCCCTGGCCTGCCCCCTCGATGCTATCTATCGTGCTCCCTTCGACGCTATCTTGGCCCCGCCCTCCCCTCTCCCTCACCTCTCGCTTATGCAAGACGCTCCCGCCGCGGCGGCCCTCGACTCCGCCGCCGCTGCCCTCGGTGCCGCCGCTGACGCCCTGGCGGGCGCGGCGGCTCCAGCCTCGGCTGCCGCCCCCGACACGGCCGGCGTCAACCTCAACGCCGAGGTCTCGAACGCCTGGCAGACCGTTGACAACATCATCGCCGGCTTCTTTGCGATCCTGCCGAAGCTCATCCTGGCCCTCCTGCTCTTCCTCGCGTTCTGGCTCGTCGCGCGCGGCGTGCGCGGCATCGTCCACCGCGTGACGCCGGGGCCGACCGACTCGAACATCGGGATCGTGCTGGGCCGGCTGGCCTACGCCGGCACCATCCTCCTCGGCTTCTTGGTGGCCCTCACGGTGGTGGCCCCGAGTGTCGGGATCAGCGAGCTGGTCGGGCTGCTCGGGATCGGCGGCGTGGCGATCGGCTTCGCCTTCCAGGACATCTTCCAGAACCTGCTCGCCGGCGTCCTGATCCTGCTCCGCGAGCCGTTCCGCGTCGGCGACGAGATCACCTCCGGCGAGTACACCGGCACCGTCGAGGCCATCGAGACGCGGGCGACCTTCATCCGCACCTACGACGGCCGCCGCGTCATCATCCCCAACAGCAACATCTACACCGACCCGGTGACGGTGATCACGGCCTACCACATCGTCCGCAGCCAGTACGACGTCGGGATCGGCTACAGCGACGACATCACTGAGGCCAAGCGGATCGCCCTCGAGACCGTGCGCGGGGTCGAGGGCGTCCTCGACGATCCGGCCCCGGACGTGCTGACGTGGGACCTCGCCGAGTCGTCGGTGAACCTCCGGGTGCGGTGGTGGAGCAAGCCCGTGCGCGGCGAGGTCGTGGTCCTCCGCGACAGGGTGCTCCAGGCGGTGAAGGAGCGCCTCAGCGCCGCCGGGATTGACCTCCCGTTCCCGACCCAGCAGATCCTCTTCCACGACCAGACCGAGGCCACCGACGGCGACCGCACCCAGCAGCGCGAGGGCTGGCCCGCCGGTGACAGCCCGCCCGAGCCGGGCAACATCCCGCGCGCCCTCCTCCAGGTGGACCAGCAACACAGCGACGGGAGTCCTACAGATGCAGCTTGAACCCGGCCTCACCGGCGGTAGGGGTCCGGTGCATCGTGTCAAGCTACAGGGGCAGGCTCTGGGCTTCGACCTCGCGCTGAGCGAGCCACGCGCGCAGCGCGCGGTTCCTGCTCGCCTGCGCGGCCCGCAGCACCCCGAAGGCCGGGTTCAGCAGCGCGACCTCGAAGAGGAAGAAATAGACCGGGCTGCCCGCCAGGCACGCCGCGAAAATCGCCAGCGTCCGGTAGTTCGAGCAGAGGAGCGACCAGCGGCGGACGAGGCCGAGGTTCGCGGCGCGGTACGCCTCGGCCACCGCGCCGCCCCGCCCGTTGCGCCGCGCCGCCGTCAGGCCGGCGACCAGGGCCGGCTCGATCCCAGCGATCCGGTGCTGGAGGCTGAGGTACGCGAGGTACAGCCCGTCGAACACCCGGCTCGCGCCCTGCTTCTGGACGAGGGCGCGGCGCAGGTCCTCCGGCATCACGATCCGGGCCGCTTCCTTTCCGTGGACCCAGAAGTCGTAGGACTGCCGCTGGAACTCGTAGGCGCTCGCCTGCACGAGGTGGCTCAGCCCCGCCAGCGCGGCGAAGCCCCACACCCACGCCCCGAGCGCCTGCGCCGAGGCCAGCGTGAGGCTGACGTAGACGAGCGCGAACGCGACGTGGTCGCACAACCCATCGAGGATTTTTCCGGTCTCCGAGGTCTGCCCTGTCAGCCGGGCGAGCTGCCCGTCGGCCCCGTCGGCGACGTGCCAGCCGACCATCAGCAGGAAGCCCGCCAGCGCGGCCGGCCAGCGCGCATAGTGGTAGTAGGCAACGGCCGCCGCCCCGCCGAGGACCATCCCCGCGACCGACACCGCGTTCGGCCGCACATCCCACCGCGCCAGCACGCTGACGAGCGCCCGGCTGATCGGGTGGATGACGTAGCGGTTCGTCGGCTCCTCGATCTCCCCCGTCCTCTTCACCTGCGGCTGTTCGGCAATCATCGGCACGTCGGTCACGCTCGGAGGGAGAGGGCAGCGCGCTGAAGCTACGGACAGCAGCGGTGAGGGGAATGGTTACGAGCGGAGGAGCGTTCAAGAGAGGAAGAGCGGAGGAAAGGAAGAGCGGAAGATTTCAGGATTCACCACCAGGCCCGTCCTCCCCGCTTCCACCCTTCCGCTCATCGAACTGAGCTCGGCCGCTTGAGCAGGTCGCGGATCTCGCTCAGGAGCTGCTGGTCGGTGGTCAGCGCCGGCTTGGCGTCCTCGTCGGCCGCGTCGCGCTCGGTCCTCTTCTTGAGGTTGTTGATCCACGTGATGAGGAGGAACACGGCGAAGGCGACGATCAGAAACGAGATCAGCGTGTTAGCGAACGCACCCCAGTTCATCGTGACGGCTCCGGCGGCCTCGGCGGCTTCGAGCGAGGCGTAGGGGCCGGCCGGGGTGCCCTCTCGCAGCACCGTGAAGATGTCGGAGAAATCCGCGCCGCCGAGCAGCAGCCCGATGGGCGGCATCAGGATGCCCTCGACGAGCGCGGTGACGATCGTCCCGAAGGCTGCGCCGATGATGATGCCGACGGCCATGTCTACGACGTTGCCCTTGACGGCGAACTCTTTGAACTCGTTCCACATGGTGAGAAGGGGGGCAGGTGAGGGACGGAAAGATATCGCGCCCGCAGCTCCGCCGGACGCCTGGCCGCGCGCTTCGCGCTGGACCCCCGCCGCACTCGCATCGCCCTTCGGGACGAGTCCCTTCGGGCTCAGGCTTCGCGCGGCTGTCCCCCTCGGCGAGGAAGACAGCTTTTTCGTCTCTGAGCCGAGGCGAAGCCGAGCGATAGACGAAAAAGCGGGGGGTCCGCGCACGGCGAAAGGGAAAGGGGGCACCTCGCGTGAGGCACCCCCTTTTCTCGTGACGTGCTGTTCGCGCTACGCCTTCGCGGGCGCGGGCTTGCTCTCGGACTTCGAGGTAGGCGCGCCGTCGCCCCGGCTGCCGGCGGAGTGACCGTCACCGGGGAACTGCGCGATGGCGTCGGTCTGGATGGCGCGGCCGGTGCTTCGGGCCGAGGGCGAGGACTCGTGGATGTAGAAGGCGTCGTTGGGCTGCGTGTCGCTGAAGGCGTACTGCGCCTGCGCCGCGGCGACCATTGACTGGTCGGCGTTGCGGCTGAGGCCGCGGACGTTCTCGCGTATCTGGAGGTCGGCCAGGCGGAGGAAGTGGAGCGCGGCGGCCTTGTCGCGCTCGAAGGCGGCCCCGCGCTCGCCGGCCCGGAGCTGGGCGTCGAGCTTCGAGAGGACGCACGCCCAGGCAAAGAGCAGGACCGCGTTGTCGGCGAGCCGGGCCTGCATCACCTGGCGCGTCACGATGGTCTCCTCGAGCCGCTTCGAGGTCAGCTTGAACTCGCGGCTGTGGGTCTGGACGTGCTTCGCAAGCAGGTCGGCCTGGGCCTGGAGCGCCGGGTGGAGGCGCTGGACCTCGGCCCTCGGGCGCTTCTTGCCGAGGAAGATTTCCGCCGCCAGCGGGGTCCCCTTCTTCACGATGTCCGGGTTGACGGCGCTCGCCACGATCCGCCGGAGGTTGTCGAGCGCGCCGGACTCGTCGTCCCACTCGACGGCGTTGAGGACGCCGAGCATGTACTCGGCGAGCTGCTTGCCGCCGTAGGCGAAGACGAACGACTGCATCACCTCGTTCGAGCCTTCGACGATGCGGTGGATGCGGTTGTCGCGCCAGAGGCGGTCGTACTCGTTCTCGGTGACGTAGCCCTCGCCGCCCATGATCTGCATCCCGGCGTCAATGACCTCCCAGCCGTAGTGCGAGCAGAAGACCTTGCACGCGGCGGTCTCGACCATGATGTCGGTGTCGTGCCGGTCGAGGAAGCCGCACGTCATGTAGAGCATCGCGTCCATCGCGTAGCAGTAGGCCGCCATCCGGGCGACGTGCTGCTCGACGAGCTCGAACTCGGCGAGCGGGCGGTTGAACTGGTAGCGCGTGCGGACCCACTTGGTGGCCTGGTCGCGCGCCTGCTTGGCCGCGCCGGTGACGCCGGCCGAGAGTGTGCAGCGCCCGTAGTTGAGGCACGTGAGGGCGACCTTCAGCCCCTGCCCTTCTTTATAGAGCAGGCGCTCCTTCGGCACCTTCACGTCGGTGAACCGGATGCGGGCCTGCCACGTCCCGCGGATGCCGGTCTTCGAGCGGTTCTTCTGGAAGATGTCCACGCCCTCCATCTCCGGCGTGACGATGAGCGCGGTGACGCCCTCGTGCGTCTTGCCCGTCTTCGGGTCGCGGACGCGCTGCTTCGCCATGACGGTGAAGAGGCCGGCGAGCGCGCCGGAGGTGGACCACTTCTTCTCGCCGTTGAGGACGTAGACCTGCTCCTGCTCGTTCCACTCGCAGTGGGTCTCCTGGCCGGCGGCGTCGCTTCCGACCTGCGGCTCGGAGAGGCAGAACGCCGAGAGGTACTCGCGCGCCACCTTCGGGAGGAATTCCTCTTTCTGCGCCTCGGTCCCGAAGAGCATCAGCGCCTTGCAGCCGATGCTCTGGTGGGCCGAGACCACGACGGCCGTCGAGCCGCAGGTCCGGCCGATCCGTTCGAGCACGCGGTTGTAGCTCGCCACACCGAGGCCCAGGCCACCGTACGCTTCGGGGATCGTCATGCCGAGCACGCCGAGGTCGAAGAGCTTCTCGAAGACCCACCCCGGAATCGCCTCCTCCTGGTCGATCTCGATGGCGGGGTGCTCGGTCCTGAGGTAGGCGTCGAGGCGCTCGAGCAGGGCGTCGCAGGTCGCGCGCTCGGCGGCGGAGACCTTCGGGTAGGGGAAGACGAGGTCTTCGCGGATGCGGCCCCAGAACATGTTCTTGATGAAGCCCATCTCCTCAGGCTCCGGCCCCATCATCGTTTCGGCGTCGCGGATCATCTGCTGATCTTTGGCGGCGACGCCCTTCATCTGGGAGAGGATAGACATAGCGCGAGGTTCGGTAGGTGATAAACGTCAGAGGGGCGGGGCGGGGCGGCGACCGCCGAGCGGCAGCGCCTCCGTTTCGAACGGACGCCGCCCCCTCCGGGTCCGGGTCCACGGAAAATATACCGTAGGCCGGTGAGACGGTGGACGGCGAGACGGTGATGCCAGCCTCCGGGCGACCACGAGGGATCGCCCCTACAGCCGCACGACGGTCTCGGTACCTTTCCCAGCTTCCCCCCACCCTCCCTCCCACCCTCCCACCCCATCTCCTTTTGTCGTTAATTAGGGCCGTCGTCCCACTCACTCCCGAGGCTACGCCATGCGCTTCGCGCTCATCCTCTCACTCCTCGTCGCCATCATTGCCGTCGTGTTCGCGTTCCAGAACCCGGAGCCGGCGAGCGTCGAGTTCCTGACGTTCCAGAGCGTGGAGGTCCCCCTCGCGCTCGTCATCATCGTGTCGCTCCTCGCCGGGGTGATCCTCGGCTCGCTCTTCTCGGTGCCGACCCGGATCCGCTCGCGCAGCCGGATCAAGGCGCTGGAGAAACGCATCGCCGAGCTAGGGGCCGGGCCGGTCGTCATCGAGAAGCAGACGCGGGTGATCGAGACGCCGCCGCGCGCGGCCCCCCCCGGCGGGGCAGCCGAGACGGAGCGCCTGGCGGCCGAGACCCGGCGCATGGCCGACGACGCCCGCCGCCGCGCCGACGACGCCGAGCGCCGCGACGACGCCGGCCGCTGAGATGGCGTCGCGCGACTCGCTCCCGGACGAGCTCTTCCGCCAGGTCCGCCGGCAGCAGCGCCGGCTCGAGGCCCTCGGGCGCGGCCTCGTCCGGCTGCCGCTGCGCACCATGGGGCTGATCGAGCGCCCGACGGTCCCGCGCCGCGTCGGCCAGGTGCCCGGCATGGTCCCGGACCTCTCCGACGAGGAGCGCGTCGCCTCGCGCATCGCCGTGATGCACTACGACGCGGACCACGTTGAGGAGACGCCGGAGGCGACCGTCGCCGAGGCCGCCGCCCGGAGCCGGGAGCCGGGCGTCACCTGGATCGACGTCGTCGGCGTGCGCGACCCTCAGACGATCCGCGCGCTCGGCGAGGCCTTCGGGCTGCACCCGCTCGTGCAGGAGGACCTCGTCAACACCACGCAGCGGCCCAAGCTCGAGAGCTACGACGACCTGCTCTTCATCATCGCCAAGATGCTCCACACCGACGAGCCGAACGGGAGCGTGAACGGTGGCGCGGCCCGCCGCGAGGTCCTCGTCGAGCAGCTCGGGATCGTGCTCGGGCCGGGCTACGTGCTCTCGTTCCAGGAGTTCGCGGGCGACGTGTTCGAGCCGGTCCGCGAGCGCATCCGCGGCGACGCCGGGCGCATCCGCGACGCCGGCCCGGACTACCTCGCCTATGCCCTGCTCGACCTCCTCATTGACCACTACTTCGTCGTGATCGAGAGCATCGGTGAGCACATCGAGCTGCTGGAGGAGGTCGTCCTCGACGACCCGCAGCCTGGGGTGCAGGCCGAGATCAACGGTCTCCGCCGCCAGGCGATCTTCCTGCGCCGCTCGATCTGGCCGCTGCGCGAGGTCCTCAGCGCGCTCCTGCGCGACGAGTCGCCGCTCGTCGAGGATCGGACCAAGCTGTTCCTGCGCGACGCCTACGACCACACGATCCAGGTCGTGGACCTGATCGAGTCGTTCCGCGACGTGCTCGCCAGCCTCGTGGACCTCTACCTCTCGAGCCTCAGCCACCGGATGAACGAGGTGATGAAGGTCCTCACCGTGATCGGCTCGATCTTCATCCCGCTCTCGTTCCTGACGGGGCTCTACGGGATGAACTTCGCCTACATCCCCGAGCTGCAGTACCACTACGGCTACTTCGTCTTTCTCGGGGTGATCGGCCTGCTGCTCGTCGGGATGCTGGCCTACTTCAAGCGCAAACACTGGCTGTAGGGAGCGGCGAGCTGAGAGTGGCGAATGTCGAGCAGGTACTCAAGCGTTGCGACGTGCCGTTTTCTTGGAGGCTACGGTGAGGGCGACGAGTTCATTTGCTTCTCGGTGGAGCCGGGTCAGCTCGGCGAGGTCCATCCGGCCCTCCTCGGAGAGCGCCTCGATCACCTCGAGCCAGGAGGCGGACTCGTCGGCTCCCTCTTCCACAATGGACAGCTTGGCGATGAAGTCCCGGCGAGATCGGGCGCGGCAGGCGGCCCGGTAGCTGGCTCCCACCGATGACGCGCTTCGCATGAGCTATCTCCCTACGATGCGGTCCTCCTCCTCCGGCGGCAGGCCGGAACAGAACCGGATGGCGGCTATGGCGAACTGCTTCGTGCGGTCCTTGAGATGCTCCATGGTCGCGTGTGGTTGAGCGTGTCTTCTTCATAGACACGTGCCCCTCCGATTCGTAACCCTCCCCCCCGCCATTCGACCCTCGTTACCCGCAGCTCGGCACTAAAAAGGGCCGCCCTCCTCAGCGGAAGAGCGGCCCGGTGTGCTTGCACAGCGGCCAGGCTCAGCCAGCGGAGGTAACTTCCTGGGCCTGCAGCCCTTTGCGCCCCTCGCCGACGGTGAACTCCACCTTCTGCCCCTCTTCGAGGCTGCGGTAGCCGTCCATCTTGATCTCGCTGTAGTGAACGAAAATGTCGCCGCCGGACTCGCGCTCGATGAAGCCGAAGCCCTTGTCGGCGTTGAACCACTTGACCGTGCCGGTCTCGCGTTCTCCCATGGGTCTGATGCGTCTTGCGTGGTAGGATTGCGGGAGCAGAGGCGTTTCAATGTCCGGCCTGCTGATCGAGCGATCGAGGCGCTGCGGAATCGAAGGTCTGCTTACGAAGAGGCAAAATAGGAATTATTTCCGAATCGAACAATGAAATCTGCCTGGCAGCACATTCCCCGCCCATAATCCTATGCCCATCGGCCGGCTGCACGTCCTCACCGACTTCGTCTTCCAGCAGCGCTTCTCCCACGCCGACCTCGCCGCGCGAGCCATCGCCGGGGGAGCCGACACCGTTCAGTTCCGCCAGAAGGCCGGCCCCGTTCGCGCCCGGCTCTACGAGGCGGAGCGCACCGCCGCCGTCTGCCGCGAGGCTGGGGTCCCGCTGCTGGTCAACGACGACCTGGCCCTCGCGCAGGCCGTCGGCGCGGCAGGCGTCCACCTCGGCCAGGGCGACCTGCCGGTGGCGGTGGCGCGGCGCGTGCTCGGCCCGGAGGCCCTCGTGGGGGCAACGGTGACCGACGTGGCGCAGGCGCGCGAGGCCGAGGCGGCGGGCGCGAGCTACCTCGGCTTCGGCCCCGTCTTCCCGACGCGCTCGAAGCGCAACCCGGCCTCGGTGAAGGGGCTGGAGGGCCTCGCCGCCGTGTGCGCGGCGGTGTCGATCCCGGTCGTCGGGATCGCGGGCGTCACGCCGGAGCGGGTGCCGGCGGTGCTCGGTGCCGGGGCGCACGGCGTCGCCGTGATGACGGCCGTCACGACCGCCGACGACCCCGAGGCCGCCGCCGACGCGTTCCGGGCGGCGCTCGAGCTGGCAGCGAAGCCGTAAAGGGAAACGCCCGGCAGCTTACGGGCCACCGGGCGCTCGGAGTGAAGAGGGGCGAAGAAAAGAGCGAGGAGAGGGAAAAGAGCGAGGAGAAAGCGGCACTCCTTTCTTTCTCTTCTCTCTCCTCTTTCTTCTCTCTATCTACCGGCCTGCGCCGACGCGGCCCATCGCGAGGCGGGCGCGGTTGCGGGCGCGCTCGAAGGCGGCCTCGGCCTCGGCCCGCTCCTCGGGCGACTGGCTCTCGCGGATGCGCTCGCGCGCGGCCTCCTCGGCGGCCTTCGCGCGTTCGAGGTCTATCTCGCCGACCGGCTCGGCCGTCTCGGTGAGCATGATGACGCGGTTGGCGAGGACCTCGACGAAGCCGCCGGAGGTGGCGAACGCGACCGTCTCGCCGGTCGTCGTCGTGATGGCGACGGGGCCGACGCCGGTGACGGCGATCATCGGGGCGTGGGTGTAGAGCACCTCGAAGGAGCCTTCGACGCCGGGGGCGCGGAAGCTCGTGGCCTCGCCCCGGAACGCGTTGGTGTCCGGCGCGACGATCTCGACGTAGAGCGGCATATGGGGTGGCGAGTTACGATTGTCGAGTGGCGAATGGGTGCTCCGAGTAATCGCTCGTCACTCGGCACTCATCGTTCGTACTTGTCTAGGCTTCGGCGGCCATCTTCTCGGCGGCCTCGATGACCTCCTCGAT
>JBBSMV010000034.1:0-15932 GCA_038232975.1 Rhodothermales bacterium | reverse complement strand
TGCGTACACCTCGACCTCGCCGAGCCGGAGGAGCCGGGACAGCCAGCCAGGCCGCGCCGCCGGGCCCGCCCGCGCGACCGTCCGGCGACCGACGCGGACGAGCACATCTACGCCAGACAGCTTTACCGTCCCGAGGGCAGAGCGGAGTACGGCTCGTCGCCCTGGTCCGGCCGGAAACGGCAGCGCCCGAATCACACGGAGAGCGCGGCGCACATTCCGAAACGTCGCCACGACGGCATCGCCTTCCGAGCGTACGGATACCGGCTCGCCGTCGACGGCAATCGAGAGGTCGGCCTGAATGTCGAGCACGGCGGCTACCGGGTTACGTCGTCGCGGGTGCGGACTTTGATCGTGCCGTTCATCTTCCAGTGCGCGTACGCGTTGCTGCCGGTGCCGCTCGGGACGTAGAGGTCGAAGTCGTCGAACTCGTACGTGATCTCGGCCCCGCGCCCGGTGAGCTTGTCGTAGAGTCCGATCGCGAGGTCGGGCCAGGTTTGGGTTTCAGTCTTCCGGTCGGTGGTTTCCATGCGGGGGTTCCTTCGAAGTGCGTGAACGGAAAAAGGATCGGATTGAATCTCACGTCTCCCTCACAAGTTCCATTTATTATTGAAAGCAAAAGAACCGGCCGTTCTGCCCCGGCGTGTACCTCCCAACTCACCGCTCTCCGCTATGCCTCAGCACATCCTCCTCACCGGGGCCACCGGCTACATCGGCGGTCGCCTCACCCCCCGCCTCCTCGGCCGCGGCCACACCCTCCGCTGCCTCGTCCGCGACGCCGACCGGCTGGGCGGGCTCGACTGGACCGACCGCGCCGGGATCGTCGAGGGCGACGTGCTGAAGGCCGATACGCTCCCGGCGGCGCTCGATGGGATCGACACGGCGTACTACCTCATCCACTCGATGGCCGCCGGCGAAGGGTTTGCCGGACGCGACCGACGGGCGGCCGAGAACTTCGGGACGGCAGCCCGCGCGGCCGGCGTCCAGCGCGTGATCTACCTCGGCGGCATCAAGCCGGCCGGCAGCGACGTCTCGAAGCACCTCCAGAGCCGGATCGAGACGGGCGAGGCGCTCCGCCAGGCTGGCCCGCCGCTGACCGAGTTCCGCGCCGCCGTCATCGTCGGCTCCGGCAGCGCGTCGTTCGAGCTGATCCGCCACCTCGTCGAGCGTGTGCCGGTCCTGATCACGCCGCGTTGGGTACTCACGCGGACGCAGCCGATTGCCATCCGCGACGTGTTGTGCTACCTCATGGATGCCCTCACGATTCCCGAGACGGCTGGGCGCGTCATCGAGATCGGTGGGCCCGAAGTGCTGACCTACGAGGACATGTTTCGGACGTACGCCGAGGTCCGCGGGCTGGGCCGCCCCATCATCCACGTCCCGTTTCTCACCCCAAAGCTGTCGTCGCTGTGGGCCGGTCTCGTCACGCCGATCTCGCCCGAGATCGCCCGCCCGCTGATCCAGGGGCTCAAGAGCGAAGTCGTCGTGACGGACGAGGGTGGGATGGCGCTTTTCGACGTGTCGCCGATTCCCTACGAAGCCGCCGTCCGGCTCGCCCTCGAACGCTTCCGGCAGGATGCCGTCGAAACTTCGTGGTCAGGCTCGCTCTCGTCGAGCCTCGGTGGAAAGGTCGCCCACGAGCTGACGAGCAAGGAGGGGCTGATCTCCGACCGCCGCGAGCTCACCGTCGAGGCATCGCCGGCGTCCGTCTTCGCCGTCGTCAAGGCGATTGGCGGCGAGAACGGGTGGCTCTACGGCAACCCGCTCTGGGCCATCCGGGGCATCCTCGACCAGCTCGCCGGCGGGCCGGGCCTGCAGCGCGGGCGGCGCAACCGCTCCGACGTCCATGTCGGCGAGGCGATCGACTTCTGGCGCGTCGAGGAGATCGAGGAGGGCCAGCTCCTCCGGCTTCGGGCCGAGATGAAGGTGCCGGGCCGGGCGTGGCTCCAGTTCGAGATCGAGCCAAGTGCCCCCTGCGCCGACGGCACGCCGCGCTCGCGGATCACGCAGACGGCGTTCTACGAGCCGAAGGGGCTGCTCGGGCTGGCGTACTGGTACGCGATCCTGCCCGTCCACCCGTCGATCTTCAAAGGGATGATCCGGGAGCTGGGCCGCCGCGCCGAGAAGCGCGAGGCCGCCGCCCAAACGCTGGAGCCGGAGTCGGTGTAGCCGCCCGGTCTCGCGCTACGCCTTGCCCTCGACCGCGCCGAAGGAGCCCGGCCGGTGCAGCCGCTCGACGGCCTCAACCTCGCGGAGCGCCTCGTCGAGCGCCATCTCTTCGAGCACCTCGGCGAGCACCTCCTGGAACCACTCCCGCTGCTCGTGGAGGGTCTCGGCGAGGGCCTCTTTCAGCACCTGCTTGAGGGCGGCGTTGGTCGTAGCGGGGTTCATCGGGCCGGGGGTTCGGGCGAGCGGGAGGGGAAGCTACGGAATCCGGGGCACAAAAACAGCGCAGTCCGCATTGCCCCACTCTCTTTGACAACGGACGCCTGCAGCGAGACGGGCCAGTGTTTGAAAGGTTGCACTGCTGCTCACTGCGTCTCGCGTTGCAGCGCAGCCTGTAGCTCGGCCGGCGTGTAAACCGTCGCCTTTGTAAAGTCGGCGGCATTGCGGGTGACGATTCCGCCTGCTCCGGCGTGGCGCGCGGCCTCGTGCAGCACGGCGTCCTCGAAATCACCGAACGGCAGCGCGAGCGCATCTTCGAGCACCACCCGCGTCACCGGGGCGACCTCGAAGAGCCGGAGCAGCATCCCGATCCGCTCGCGGGCCGTCGCCTCGCCGAGGGGCTTGCGGATGAGGTAGTGGATCGTGGTGAGCGTCGTAGCGCCGAGCAGTCCGTCTAGCCCGCCCCGCTCCGCCTGAGCGAAGAGCCGGACGGCGTCGGCCGCGTGCGGTTGCCGGTCCAGCAGCACGTCGAGCACGACGTTCGTGTCGAAGAGCACCCTCACCGATGCTTGCGCTCCAGATGCGTGTAGTAGTCCTCCTCCTCGGCCTCGGTGTCCCGAAGCGTTCCGAGGAGCGCCTGCGTCAGCGGCGGGAGCGGCTCGTCCTCGGGGGCATCGCCTGGACGTTGCGTGAGCGCTCGGAAGTACCCCGCCACAAGCTGGGAGAGCGAGGTGCCGCGCCGTTGGGCGACCTCCTTCGCCTCACGGATCAGCTCGTCATCGAGCCGGAGCGTCAGTTTGCTTTGCATGGCGTTCCGAGGGCTGGCATATAGACTGCCCGGCAATGTACGTCGAGACCCCGTGCTTGCCAGGCCGCTAGCCCACCACCTGGAGGCGGGCGAACTTGAGCTTGAGCTTCTTCTGCCCGACGCCCCGGAAGAACACCGTCGCCGCCGCGCGCTCGCCGCGGCCTTCGACGGCGAGGACTTTGCCCTCGCCGAACGTGCCGTGCATCACGCGGACGCCGGGGACGATCTCGGCCTCGCCCTCGTCGTAGACGACCCGGTGCCCGTCGCTCTCGGCGGGCTTCGGGCGCGCGGGCTTCGGGGTATCGGGGCGGAGGCTGCGGCGGTAGTAGTGCGGGTCCTGGCCCTCGAACGAGCCGCTGCCGCCCTCCCGGAGCGAGAAGCGGTCCTTCTTCCCCGAGAACGCCCGCCCGGCCTCGGTGCGGATCACGTCGTCCACCTCGACCTCGTCGAGGAAGCGGCTGCGGATGCCGGCCTGCTGCTCGCCGAAGCGGTAGCGGCTCCGGGCATACGAGAGGAAGAGCAGCTCCTCGGCGCGCGTGACGCCGACGTAGAACAGCCGCCGCTCCTCCTCGAGCTCCTTCGGGTCCTGCGCCGCCACGGCGAGCGGGAACAGCCCCTCCTCGAGACCGGTCACGAAGACGACCTTGAACTCCAGCCCCTTCGAGGCGTGGAGCGTCATCAGGGTCACCCGGTTGGGGTCGCCCTCGTCGGCGTCGGCGTCGGTGACGAGCGAGACCTGCTGCAGGAACTCCGAGAGCGTCGGGGTGTGCTCGGGACCGGCCGCATTGGTGCTGAACTCGGCGATAGCGGAGATCAGCTCCTGCACGTTCTCCCAGCGGGCGAGGCTCTCGACGGTGTTCTCCTCGCGGAGGCTGGCGAGCAGGCCGCTCTCGGCGAGCAGCTCGCGGGCGATCTCGTCGGCCGGGGCCGTGCCCGACTTGGCGGCGTAGCGGCCGACGAGGAAGGTGAAGCCCTCGATGGCGCTCGCCGCCCGGCCGCCCACGCCCGCGTCGGCGGCGCGCTCGAGCGCCTGCCAGAGCGTCAGGCCCTCGTCGCGGGCGAAGACCTCGACGGTCTCCATCGTCTTGGCCCCGATCCCGCGCGTGGGGTTGTTGATCACCCGGCGGACCGAGGCGGCGTCGTTGGGGTTGACGACGAGGCGGAGGTAGGCCAGGGCGTCCTTGATCTCGCGCCGGGCGTAGAACGACAGCCCGCCGACGATCCGGTACGGGATGCCGCCGCGCCGCAGGGCCTCCTCCAGCGAGCGGCTCTGGGCGTTCGTCCGGTAGAGGACCGCCGCCTGCCGGTAGGGCACGCCGTGGCGGACGTGGAGGTCGCGGAGGCGGCGCTCGACCTTCTGGGCCTCGTCGCGCTCCGAGAGCGCCTCCATCAGCACGACGTGCTCGCCCTCGGCGTTCTCGGTCCAGAGGTCCTTGTCGAGCTGCTCGGCGTTGCGCTTGATGATCCCGTCGGCGAGGCGGAGGATGCGGCCGGTCGAGCGGTAGTTCTGCTCCAGCCGGATGGTGGTCGCCTCGGGGTAGTCCTTCTGGAACGAGAGGATGTTCTGGATATCGGCCCCGCGGAAGGCGTAGATGCTCTGGGCGTCGTCGCCGACGACGCAGATATTTTTGTGCGTCGCCGCGAGCATCTTGGCGAGGCGGTACTGCGCGGCGTTCGTGTCCTGGTACTCGTCGATGTGGAGGTATTTCCAGCGGCCCTGGTACTCGGCGAGCACGTCGGGGTGGTTCGAGAGCAGCTCGATGGGCTTGATCAGGAGGTCGTCGAAGTCCATCGCGTTGGCGCGGCGGAGGGCGTCGTTGTACGGCCCGTAGACCTTGGCCGCCACTTCCTCGAAGGGGTCGGCGGCGAGGCGCTGGTACTCCTGCGGGCTGACGAGGCCGTTCTTGGCCCCGCTGATCCGGTGGCGGACCGAGCGCGGCGTGTAGCGCTTCGGGTCGACGTGGTAGCGGGCCAGCACGTTCTTGATGATGTTCTCGGAGTCGGCCGTGTCGTAGATCGAGAAGTCGCGCGTGAAGCCGAGCTTGTCGGCCTCGCGGCGGAGCATCCGGGCGAAGACCGAGTGGAAGGTCCCCATCCAGATGCCCCGTGCGGCCTCGGCCCCGACGAGGTGGAGCACGCGCTCGCGCATCTCGCGGGCCGCCTTGTTGGTGAAGGTGAGCGCGAGAACCTGGCTCGGCCACGCCTTCTTCGCCGCGAGGAGGTAGGCGATCCGGTGGGTCAGCGTCCGCGTCTTGCCGCTGCCCGGCCCGGCGACGATCATCACCGGCCCCTCGGTCGCCGAGGCGGCCTCGCGCTGCACCGGGTTGAGGCCGTCGAGGATGTCGGCCGCCGCCATGTCAGTGGTGGCCGGGTCGGTCGCGGCCCGGTCGGATGCCATCGGGTCGGGGGTGTCGGGGGCGTCGGAGAGGGTGTAGGTGCGCATGAATCGGGATCGGTGTAGGGCGTTGGGACCCCCCGCTTTTCCGTCCATCGCTCCGCTCAGGGACGGAAAAGCTGTCCCCTCATCGAGGGGGACAGCCGCGCGTAGCTGGGAGCGAAGGGACTCGTCCCGGAGCGACTGCGAGCGCGGCGGGGGTCCCACATGATAGCGGCAGCGGGACAGAAGGGCAAGGCAGGCACGCACTTTCCTCCGGCTTCCACGCAGACTATGCATGGAGGCCGCGTCTTTCGTTTATTGTACGCCTCACACTGCCCTCCTAGACCGCTATGCAAACTCCCGTCTCCAGCATCCTCAGCCGCAAGGGCGACTGGGTCATCACCATCGAGCCGGCCGCCACCGTCTTCGACACCATCTCGCGCATGGTCGAGCACAACGTCGGCGCGGTCTGCGTCACCGAGCGCGGCGCGCTCCGGGGCATCTTCACCGAGCGCGACTACCTCCGCCGGATCGTCCTCCAGGGCCGCACCTCGAAGACCACGCGCGTCGAGGAGGTGATGACGCGGGACGTCGTCTGCGCCACCCCGGACCACACCGCCGACGACTGCATGGCGATGATGACCGAGAAGAAGTGCCGCCACCTGCCGGTGCTCCGCGACGGCCAGCTTGCCGGCATCGTCTCGCTCGGCGACTGCGTCAAGGTCATGCTCGAGACCACCGAGGACCGGGTGCGCAACCTCGAGAACTTCATCACCGGCAGCTATCCGGGATAGGGTCGAGTGTCAGGAGTCGAGGGTCAGGAGTCGAGGGTCGGGCGTCTGGACTCTCGACCCCCGACGCCAGACTCACGACTCGACCCGCGCGTTGAGGATGTCGTAGACGTTCGGGTCGCCGCTGTTGACCTTGCCGCCGCCGACCCCGGCGTCGGCGCGCTCGCGTACCGAGCGGAACGCCCCGATGCTGCCGCTCTCGTCGTTGGCCCCGACGAGGAGCGTCACCGTCGTCCCGCGCCCGAGCCTCGGGAGGACAAACTTCGGCAGCGAGAACCGGACCACCCCCTCCTCGGGTGAGACGAGCGCGCTGCCCATGTCGCCGAACTCGCCGAGCGCCCGGCCCTTGGCGTCCTCGATCCGCAGCCCGTCGCCGACGAAGACGATGAACTCGTAGGCGTTGCTCTTGGGGAAGGTGTAGGACGAGTTGCGCCCGACCTCAGTCTGCCCGCCGTCCTCCTCGGTGTCGAAGGCGAGCGCGACGAAGGTCGGCTGGAACCCCAGCTCCGACGGGTCGGCGAGAGCCGCGAACTCGATGCGGAAGTACTGGGTCGAGTCGTCCTGCGTGATCTCGAGGTAGCTCGCGTCGAGGACGCGCGGGGGGATCGAGGTCGGATAGGTATAGGTCGCCGTCGTGCCCCAGTCGTCGCCGTCGGGGTCGGTCCGCGAGAGGATCGGGACGGCGAGTGGGTTCTCGCGGCTCACCTGCGCCGGGCCGAGCGTGCGGGCCTGCTTGACCTGGCGCATGACCGGGTACTCGTCGCGGAGCCTCGGCTCGGCGAAGGCGAAGCCGTCCCACGCCGCCGCGTCCGCCTCGGCGTAGCTGCTGTCGGCCTGCGCCGCCTCCCCGTTCAGGGTGACGGCCTCGGGCGTGATCGTGACGACCATGGAGTCGAGCGGGACGACGAGGGTATCGCCCCGCGCCTCGGCGAGCGCGACGGCCTTCATCTGCCCGAAGGCGCGCACCCGCACCGTCGCCCCGCGCGGCAGCCGCCCCGACGGCACGAGGCCGACCCGCAGCTCGCCCGCGCTCTGCGCGATCCGCGCCCGGACCCAACCGTCGCCGAGCCGGAACGTCGCCGTAGTCTCGCCCCACGCCTCGGGGAGGTGCGGCTCGAGGACGACCGTGGTGCCGCTCCGGTAGTGGATGCCGGCGTAGTCCTGGTAGGCGTTGCGGACGAACTCGGCGAGGGTCCACGGCTGCACCGGCGCGCCGCCGGGCAGCGGCTCCTCCTCGCCCTCGTGCGGGTGCGCGTCGAGGTTCTCGGCCGCCGCGCCGACCACGCCCCGGTCGAGGATGAGACGCTGGAGCGCCTCGGTCTGCTCGTAGGCGAGGCCGGTCGCGCCCTGCTCGACGAGGAGCGAGACGAGCGGGCCGCCGAGCCACGTCCAGACCGTGCCGTCGTAGCGCGCCGCCGCCGGCTCGTAGAAGTCCGGCGCGACGAGGTAGGGGTAGAAGAGCGAGTCGGTCTGCGGCAGCGTCGAGACGCCGTAGGGATAGGCCAGGTCGGCGGCGGTCCGGCGGAGGATGCGCTGCTCGGTCGCCGGGTCGAGGTCGAACGCATCGAGCGCGAGCAGCCCGCTCGGGCGAAGCCGGGCGTCCGGCTGCCCGTTCGGGGCCACGAAGTCGGCGATCCGGTCGTCCCGGACGAAGGCGCGCTCGAAGCGGCGCTGGAGGGCGGCGGCGCTGTCGCCGTAGGCCCGCGCCGAGGTCGGCCGCCCGCTGATCTGGCCCATGATGAGCGCCACCGGCTGCATCGCCCGGAGCGCCTCGTAGAACCGGCCCTGCACCTCGGCGGCGCGGCCCGCGCGCGGCACGCGGCCCCGCCCGTCGAAGGGCTGCACCCACGTCTCGCCGGGGCGGTTGCGGATGAACCCGTCGGGCGTGGCGGTGTCCTCGAAGAGGCCGCGCACGGCGTAGACGGTCCGCGTCCAGAACTCGGCCCCGTTGTCGGTGATGAGCGAGCGGTCGCCGGTCGTGCGGAGGTAGTCGCCGACGGCCCCGACGAAGACCGGCGTGGCATCCACCGTCGTGAACTGGGGCTTCCCATCGGTGAACTCGTTGGGGATGCGGCCGAAGAGGTCAATCCGGCGGTCGCGGCGCTGCGCCCGGCCGAAGGCCGTGAGGAGCCGGCGCGCCCGCTCCCACTCGCCGGTGACGAGGAACGCGCCGTCGAGCGCGGTGAGCGTCGAGCGGCCGACCGGCGCGTCGGTGCCCGGCAGCCCGGAGACGAGCTGGAGACCGGTCGAGTCCTCGATGACCAGCTCCTCGAGCGAGAGCCGCGCCCAGTCGAGCGCCCGGTTGAAGCCCTCGTCTTCAGTGCGGATCGTGGGGCGGTCGAGAATCTCCACGAGCTGCTCGGCCCGCTGCGCCAGAAGCGCCCCACGGCGGCCGAGCGAGCGCCGCGCCGTCGCTGCCGCCGCCTCCGGTGTGGTGCCCGTGGCGAAGGCGACCGTGCCGGGCGTCGGGAAGCGGACCGCGCCGAGCACGACCGAGCGCTCACGTGCGCCGAGGCCGTCGGCGATCTCCTCGGCCTGCACCCGGACGGTCCCGTCCGTGGCGGCAACGGCCAGCCAGACCGGCCGTGCGCTGCCGGGCGTAGGTTCGAGGTAGTTGCCGCGCGCGATGAGCAGCGCGTCGCCCTCGGCCTGCGCGGTGTACTCCGACGCCCCGCGCCGGTCGCTCACCGTCGGCCGGAGCTCGAGCGTCCCGAGGCTGTCGGCTACCTTGACGAGGAGCGTGCCCTCGGCGATCGTGATCGTCTCGGTGAGGCTCCGCAGCTCCGGTCCCCGCACGGCGCGCAGCAGCCCGGCGAGCACGCCCGAGGTGTCGGCCTGCCGGTAGGTCCGCACCGCGAAGTCCGGCCGGACGACCCCGCCCGCGACGTGCTCCGGCCCGAGGCTGAGCGAGTCCTCGACGAGGTGCCACCGCCACCCGTCCACGACCCGGAAGCCGCCGACGTTCAGGCCCATCGCCGGGTCGGTCTGTGGCCCGGCGAGGGCGTCGTAGAAGAACGCCCCGGCGTTGTCGGTAAAGAAAAACGAGCGGCCGGCGCTGGAGTCGGCCGCGACGGCGAGGCGGGCGAGCGCCGCCGGCTCGCGCTCGGCGAGGCCCTCGGGGATGGCGTCGTCGCCGCCGCACCCGGCGCAGCCGGCCAGCCCGAGCAGGAGGACGAGAAGAGCAGAACGAGGTGCGGTCACGGCATGGTGGTGAGGTGGGGACGGCCGAAGAATACGGCGGATGGAAGGTTAGAGGACGGCGCGAAGCCGCTTACTGTTCGGTACTCACACCTTCTCAATCAGCCTGCCCTGCTCGCTAAGCTGCTGCCTCACCATGCCGAGCGACGCGCGCGGCTCGCCCTTCCGCTCTTGCGCGAGGAGCGAGTCGTAAAAGTCCTCCCACACCGCCCCGTTCTCTTGGAGGTCGATCACGACGGCGGTCTTCTCCCCGTGCTCGTTGACGACAAACTGAATGCCTTCCATTTCGCTCGCGTTGTAGGTTTCGCTGAACTAGAAGTCGTCCGGCAGCGGCTCGCCGAAGTCTTCGCTCATCACGATGGTGCCGGGGTGCAGCCCGGCGACGCGGCGCTTCAGCACGGGCACGAGACGGAACGCGGCTCCGTCACCGCGCTCAATGACGACCTCGGCTCCGTCGGCGGCCTCGTCTATAAGCTCGTCCAGTCGCTCTTTCGCCTCCTGCACTTCGACTTTGCGCATGGTATTCTCGCTAAGGCATGAGACTACACCGCTCGCTGCAAATCGTTCGCCGTCACCTCGGCTGCTTGCTGAAGCCGAACGATGGCGATTTTCAGTCCTCCGATCCTTGTGATAGACACGTATCCAACAGCGGATCGATTGCTTCCCTAAAGCCCGTAGAGAATAGTATCATCGGCGTGCGCTTCTTCCACTCGTGGTCGTCTCCAGACTTCATCGGCGTAGGATAGCGCCCGCTCCAACGTACTCTCTCACTGAGCAGACGCAGGACGGCCTCGAGACTAGGATGGGCGGCGGGCGGTCCCTGTTTGGAAAAGACTCCGCTTGCTTTGGCTAGCTCTACCAAGTCGTGCCCATCTTTAACCCTTTTGAACTGAAGGCTGGCCCGTTGCGCCTCTCCGCGTCCATCAGCTTCAATCCCAAGTGACACGTCGTCGGGCCGATGACGTACCAAGCTGGCCTTCAACGCAACCTCCACTGCGAGGCCATAGAGCAATTGGGAAGTCATAATGTAAGCCCGCGCAAGTGCTTTTTCTCGGGCACTGATCTCCTCGATTTCGATCCTATTGAATATCCCTTCAGCAGAATCATAGAGCACCTCAGCGCTGCTCCTCAACGCGCGCGCCTTGTCAACCCACTCGTCAGGATTTGTCACTACCTTGAGGAAAAGGTCAGCGTCCATGAGCTAACTAGAAGTCCAGCCCAATCGAAAAGTAGACCTGCGCCTCGCCGAAGCCGCGGCCGTCGTAGGGCCACGCCCAGTCCAGCCGCAGCGGGTAGCCCAGCAGGATCGTCCGCAGCCCGACGCCCGCGCCGACCAGCAGATCGTCGAGCACCTCCTTGCCCTCGTCGTTCGTCCGGCGGAGGTCGAAGCCGTCAGAATAGACCGTGCCCACGTCGAGGAAGGCGGTGCCCTGGATGTTGTAGAGCGGGAAGATCGGGAGCGGGCCGGGCAGCAGCGCCGCCACGAGCGGGAACCGGAACTCGGCGTTGACGAGGCCGAACTTCGAGCCACTTCTTTCATCGATCCCGAACCCGCGTAGCGGCAGCACTGGGGTGCCGAAGACGAAGTCGTTCTCGTCCTCGATCGGGATGCTCTGGAAGCGGGGGTTGATCCAGTTCTGCACGCCGGCGGCGTAGAACCGCTGCGGGTTCGGCCCGACCGAGACCCCCGCCGAGGCGCGGAAGGCGAGCGAGTAGTAGCGCCCCAGCCCGACGTACTGCCGGGCGTCGGCCAGCAGCGTGGCGAACGTCACCGAGAGGCCGGGGCTGCCGGCGAGCCGGAGCGCGTACCGCCGACCGCCCGAGGGGAACAGGAAGCCCGGCTCGGTCCCGTCCACGGTGTACGTCAGCGACGGGTAGAGGAAGACGCGGCGGCGCGACTGGAGCGCCGGGTCCACGAGGTCCGTCAGCGAGGTTCCGAGCACCGAGAGGTCGCCCTCGACGCGGCGGAACTTGTCGAGTGGGTAGGAGGCCGAGACGGTCAGGCCGTAGTTGCGGTAGCGGAAGACGGTCTCGCGCGAGAAGTCGGTGAGCTGGCGGGCGAGGTGGAAGCCGGTGAGGGCAAAGTCCGTGCGGCGCGGGAGGTAGCGGTAGGAGAGCAGGTAGTCCGAGTTGCGGAGGTCTATGATGAGGTTGGTGGCGGCGAAGATCTGGTGGTTGCCGAGCATGTCGGAGAAGAGCATCTGGGTCACACTCTGGACCCCGAAGATGGCGTCGTAGCCGACGTTGCCGTAGACGATGTCCGGCGAGAACCGGAGCCGGTAGCGCCTCTCTTTGAAGGAGCCGTCGGGGTTGAGGTTGTCCTTCGGCTCGAAGCGCGGGCGGACCTTTTCCTCGCGCCGCCGCTGCGCCTCCTCGAAGGCCGGCGAGAACTCGTAGCTGCGGAAGTCCACGCGGACCTCGCCGTAGGCCGTCGAGTCCGGCTCGCCTTCTCCGAGCACGCCGGCTTCGGCGGGCGTGTCCTCCGGCGGCTCGCCGCCGGGCGCGCGGTCCCCGTTCGTCCCGCCGTCCCCGTTCGTGCCGAGCGGCTCGGCCGAGGCGACGAGGTCCTCCGGCAGCCGGCGCTTCCGCATCGGGTCGGCCAGGAACGGGGCGTCGTTGGCGGCCTCGCGGAGGATCGGGTTGCCGTCGAGCGTGCTCCGGCCGGCGAGCGCGACGGCCGGGGCCGGGGTCGCCACCGCGCCTTCGACCCGCTGCGCCCACACCGTCGGGCGCAGGGTGTCAGCCTCCAGCGTGCGCCCGAACGGGTCGCGCAGGAGGTAGATCGAAGGCACGCCTTCTTTGAGTGCGACGAGCGCAGCGCGCGTGCCGTTGGCGCTGAGGCTGACCTGCGTCACACCCGTCAGCAGGTCGGTCAGCGGGCGCACCTCGCCCGTGGTGAGGTTCTTCTCGTACAGGTTGTAAATCCCGTTACGGTCCGAGACGAAGAGGAGCCGGTCCGGGTCGGAGCCGAACGCCGCGCTCTGCTCGTCCCAGTCCACGTCGTCCGTCAGCCGCTCCAACCGCCCCGGCGCATCGAGGTCGAGCCGGTAGAGGTCGAATTGGGCGTAGTCGTGGTGCTGGAGGTCGAACGTCTCGGCGCTCCAGCGGGCAGTCTCGGTGAACGCGCCCCGGTCCGAGTGGAAGACGAGCGCCCGGCCGTCGGGACTCCACGCCGGCTCGTGGTCACTAAAGATGTCGGCGGTGTAGTTCGTCGTCTCGCCCGTGTCGAGGTCGAGCACGTAGAGGTCCGACTGCGGCCCGGCCGTCCCCTCGAACGCGATCCGCTCGCCCGTCGGACTCCACTTGACGCTGACAATGGCATCAACGTCCGGCACGCGGTAGTGGACGGCCTTGCGGGTGGCGACGTCCACAATCGCAATCGCGTCGCTCTGCCCGCTCTTGACGGCGACGGCGAGGCGCGCCCCGTTCGGTCCCCACGAGAGGCCGGGCGTGAGGATGCGCAGGCTCTCGAACTGCGCGTTGTTCTGCCCGTCGATGATCTTGCGCGGGGCCTCGTCGCCGCTCGTCGCCACGACGTAGACGTCGAAGAGCGCGCCCTTCGCGGTCAGGAAGGCCACCTTGTCGCCCTGCGGCGAGATCGCGGCTCCGGTGTTGTACGAGCCGCCGTTCTCGTCGGTCACGAGCGCCTTTGCGATCTGGTCGAGGTCCTCGCGGGCAGCGACCTCGGGGAAGTAGACCGCCTTGAGCGCGTCGTGCCAGCGCTCGGAGAGGTCGTCGAGGTCGAGGCCGGTGGCGCGCTTGAACGAGCCGCCGACGGACCGGCTGACCCGGAGGCGCTGGAGTATTTCGGTGATCTTCTCCCGGCCGTACTGCGCGGCGACGTAGTCCCAGACGCCCTGCCCGCCCCGGTAGGCGAAGTAGCCGTAGAGCGCGTCAATCGGCGCGAGGTGGTCGTTCACGACGGCGTCGCGGAGGTACATGTCCGAGTTGGTGTCCCAACCGAGGGCAGCGTACTCGGCCAGGCCCTCGTTGAACCACAGCGGGATCTGGAGCCGGATGCCGTTCTGGATGATCGACTGGACCGAGCCGCCGTAGAACATGTCGTTGATGACGGCGTGGACGAGCTCGTGGTGGATCACCCGGCGGAAGTCGCGGTAGTCGCCGGTGAAGGGGATGGCGACGCGGTTCTTGAACAGCTCGGTGACGCCGCCGATGCCCTCGGAATAGGTCGGCAGGTCGACGGCGTTGGTGACGACGAAGTCGTTGTGGCTCTGGTAGACGAGCAGCGGGATGCGGTCGGTGATCCGGTAGCCGAAGAGGTCGCTGATCTGGGCGTAGGCGTCCTCGGCAGCCTTCGCGGCGAAGTCGGCGAGCGCCCGGCCGCCGGGCTCGTAGTAGAACACGTCGAAGTGGGTGCTCTGGAGGTACTGCCAGTCGAGGTTCTCGTACTGGACCTTGTTCTTGCCGAAGCGGAAGTACTGCGCCTCGGCCGCGCCCGGCCACAGCGCCACGGCGAGCGCGGCGGCGAGGGCAAGGAGCGGGAGGCGACGGCGAGGCATGGCGAGCACGGATCGGGACCTCGGAGAGTAGTGCAATCTGCTGCCCAGTGCAAGGCAGATCACCGGCCGGGGTTATAACGCAGCCCGATCCGTGTCTATTGGGCAATGCCCTACGACCCCGCCCGCCACCACCGCCGCTCGATCCGGCTGCCCGCCTACGACTACGCGCAGCCGGGGGCGTACTTCGTCACGCTCTGCGTGCAGCACCGCCTGTGCCTCTTCGGCGAGATGGAGGAGGATTCCGTTCGTCTGAGCGAGGCCGGTGAAATGGCCGAGGCCTGGTGGCACCACCTGCCCAGCAAATTCCCCGACGTCCACCTCAATGCGTTCGTCGTGATGCCGAATCACGTCCACGGCATCATCGGCATCGTGAACCGTGCCCCAGAACAGGGCGATGCTGTTGTCACCCCCGCCGTAGGGGCGGACCCACGTGTCCGCCCGTCCCCGGACCCAGGGGCCTGCCTGGCCGCCATTCCTGACCAGGGCGCACACACGGGTGCGCCCCTACCTCAGGTGATCCAATGGTGGAAGACGATGACGACGAATGCCTACATCCGGGGCGTGCGGGCGCAGGGGTGGCGGCCGTTCGACCGGCGGCTGTGGCAACGCAACTACTGGGAACGCATCGTCCGAACGCCGCGCGAGCTGGAGCTGACGCGGCGGTACATCGCCGGCAACCCGCTCCGGTGGCACCTCGACCGGATGCACCCGGAGCGGGCAGGCGCAAGCCGGAGGCTGCCGGCTCACGCGTAACGCACCCACCGCGCCAGGTCCCGGAAGCTCGCCTTCTTGCCGTACATCAGAATCCCGACCCGGTAGATGCGGCTCGCCAGCCAGATCGTCCCGACGAACGCGGCGGCGAGCAGGCCGAGCGCGAGCGCCATCTGCCAGAACGGGACGTCCGTCGCCGCCGCCCGGACCACCATCAGGATCGGCGAGAAGAACGGGACGAGCGACAGGACGACCGAGGCCGGCGCGTCGGGGTTGTCGGCGATGAACGGGAGGAAGAGCATCGGGAGGATGACCGGAATCAGGATCGGGGCCTGGAGGCTCTGCGCGTCGCTCTCCTGCTCCACGGCCGAGCCGACGGCGGCGAAGAGGCTGCCGTAGAGGAGGTAACCGCCGAGGAAGAAGAGCAGGAAGTAGACGATCAGGCCGAACGGCACGTCGGCCAGGCTCAGCCCCGACGGGTCGAACGGCAGGGTCTCCAGCGCCGCCGCATCGCCCCCGGCGAGCGCCGCCGGGTCGATAACGCTGCCGAGCACGGCCCCCACTGCGAACAGCCCGGCGAGCGCGAGCACCACCCACAGCACGAACTGCGTCAGCCCGACCGCCCCGATCCCGAGCACCTTGCCCATCATCAGCTCGAATGGCCGCGCGCTCGATGCCACGACCTCGACGATCCGGTTCGTCTTCTCCTCGATCACCCCGCGCATCACCATCGCACCGTAGACGAACATGGCGATGTAGATGATGAAGCCCATGGCGTAGCCCAGCACCGAGTAGAGCCACGTCGTGTCCGCGGCCTCGCCCTCGTCGGTGAACGTCACCATGCGCACGTCCACGGGCGCATCGGCCGCGGCGAGTACCTCGGCCGAGGCCCCCGTCGCCTCCAGCCGCGCCCGCCGCACCGCGCCGGCGACTGCGCTCTCGAGCCGCATCTGCGCCGAGAAGCCGCCGATGCCTTCGGAGTAGAACGCCGCCTCCGCCTCGCCGCCCAGCAGGCCCGCCGGGAGCACGAAGTAGCCGTCGAGGGCGCCCCGCGCGACGCGCGCGCGGCGGGTGTGGCGCGGGGGGCGCCCGCCCGAGGGCGCGGGGTGGGGGGGGCGGGGCTCGGAGCGGGGGGCCCCGCGGGC
>JBBSMV010000033.1:0-15987 GCA_038232975.1 Rhodothermales bacterium | reverse complement strand
TCCGCTCGGCCTGGGCGCGGAAGCGCTCGAAGCCGAGCGGCGGGTCGGACGGCGGGGGCGAAAGGTCGGGCCTCGACGGAAGAGACGGGCGGACGTGGCGCGGCATCCCTACCTTCAGGACCCTACCTTCAGGACGCGCGCCGCCAAGATACGGGCAGCGTGATGCGTGAGCGTGCGTTGCCTCCCCCCATCCTCCGCCTCGCCCATGCGTCGCCTCCTCCTGCTCGCCTTCGTCCTCGCCGCGCCGGTCGCCGCGCAGCCTGCCGCCGACCGCGCCGAGGCCGAGCCTAACCCTGTCGCCCCGACGCCCGCCGCCGAGCGGCTCGCCGGGGTCGAAGCGCGAAAGGCACTCGCCGAGCGGTCGCTCCTCCAGAACGTCGGCTTCCGCAGCGTCGGCCCGACGGTGATGAGCGGGCGCGTCACCGACGTCGACGTCTCGCCGGCCGACCCGGCGACCTTCTACGTCGCCTACGCCTCGGGCGGGCTGTGGCGGACCACGAGCGGCGGCGCGGCCTTCGAGCCGCTCTTCGACGACCAGGCGGCGATGACGCTCGGCGACATCGCCGTCGACTGGCGCGACCCTGAGGGCGACGGCGTGACGATATGGGCTGGAACGGGCGAGAACAACGCCAGCCGCTCGTCCTACGCCGGCACCGGCGTCTACAAGTCCACCGACGGCGGCCGGGCGTGGCAGCACCTCGGCCTCGCCGAGACCCACCACACCGGCCGCATCGTTCTCCACCCCGACGACCCGGAAACCGCCTGGGTCGCCGCCATCGGCCCGCTCTACTCGCCCGGCCCGGACCGCGGCGTCTACAAAACCACCGACGGCGGGCAGACGTGGCGGCAGACCCTCTTCGTGAACGACGACACCGGCGTGATTGACCTCGCCCTCGACCCCGCCGATCCTGAGGTGCTCTACGCAGCGGCGTGGGAGCGGACGCGCCGGGCGTGGGACTTCGCCGAGGCCGGTCCCGGCTCGGGCATCTACAAGAGCACCGACGGCGGCGCGACGTGGACGCTCCTCACCGTGGAGGGCAGCGGCTTCCCGACGGGCGCGGAGGTCGGGCGGATCGGTCTCGCCGTCTATCCCGGCAACCCGCAGACGGTCTTCGCCTCGCTCGACAACCAGAGCCGCCGGCCGGAGGAGCCGGACGAGGACGCCCCGGCGCTGACCAAAGAGGCGCTCCGCACGATAGGTCGCGCGGCCTTCCTCGCGCTCGCCGAGGACGCGCTCAACGACTACCTCGACCGCAACGGCTTCCCGCTCTCCTACACCGCCGCGTCGCTCCTCGAGATGGTGCGCGAGGGCACGCTGGAGCCGGTCGCGCTCGTGGAGTACCTCGAAGACGCCAACCAACGGCTCTTCGAGACGCCCGTCGTCGGGGCCGAGGTCTACCGCTCCGACGACGGCGGCCGGACGTGGCGGCGCACCCACGAGGGCTACCTCGACGACCTGTTCTTCTCCTACGGCTACTACTTCGGCGAAGTCCGCGTCGCTGGGGACGACCCCGACCGGCTCTACCTCCTCGGCGTCCCGATCCTCGCCTCCTCCGACGGAGGCGCGACGTGGGAATCGCTCAGCGAAGACCACGTCCACGCCGACCACCACGCGCTCTTCGTCAACCCGAACAAACCGGGCCACCTCGTCAACGGCAACGACGGCGGGATCAACATCTCCTATGACGACGGCCGGAGCTGGTTCAAGGCGAACGCCCCCGCCGTCGGCCAGTTCTACACCGTCGCCGTGGACGCGCAGGAGCCGTACCACATCTACGGCGGCCTCCAGGACAATGGCGTCTGGGCCGGGCCGAGCACGCACGTCCCCGGCGAGGGGTGGCGCGCCTCCGGCGACTACGGCTGGGACTGGATCATGGGCGGCGACGGGATGCAGACCGCCGTCGACACCCGGACCAACAACACCCTCTACACCGGCTTCCAGTTCGGCAACTACTTCCGGCTGGAGCGGCCCGCGCCGGGGGCCGAGTACGAGCGCACGCGCATCACCCCGAGCCACGACCTCGGCGAGCGCCCCCTCCGCTTCAACTGGCAGACGCCGATCCACCTCTCGCGCCACAACCAGGACATCCTCTACCTCGGCTCGCAGAAGCTCCACCGCTCGCTCGACCGGGGCGAGACGTGGGAGGCGCTCTCGGGCGACCTCACGCGCGGCGGGCGGCCGGGCGACGTGCCCTACGGCACGCTCACCTCGATAGACGAGTCGCCCCTCCGGTTCGGACTCCTCGTGGTCGGGAGCGACGACGGCCTCGTCCACGTCACCGAGGACGGCGGGCACGCCTGGCGGCGCGTCTCGGACGCCCTGCCGCCGCACCTCTGGGTGAGCCGCGTCGTCGCCTCGCACCACGACGCGCAGCGGCTCTACGTCGCCCTCAACGGCTACCGCTGGGACCACTTCTAGGCGCACGTCTGGCGCTCCGACGACCTCGGGGAGACGTGGCAGCGGATCGGGACCGACCCCGGATCGGGTCCGGGGCAGGCTCTCCCCGCCGAGCCGGTGAACGTGGTCGTCGAGGACCCGGAGAACGAGCACCTGCTCTTCGTCGGGACCGACCACGGGCTCTATGCGAGCCTCGACGGCGGGGCGTCGTTCATGACGATGATGGGCGAGCGGACCGACGGCAGCCTGCCGAACGCGCCGGTCCACGACGCCGTGATCCACCCGGCCGCGCACGACCTCGTCGTCGGCACGCACGGCCGCTCGGTCTGGACGGCAGACCTCGAGCACGTCGAGCGGCTAACGCCGGAGGTGCTGGCCGGCGGGCTGCGGCTCTTCGGGATCGAGGCCGTCCCGCACGACGAGGGCTGGGGCAGCCGGGGCTGGGCGTGGGACGAGCCTGAAGTCCCCGAGGCCCGGCTCACCTACTTCGCCCCCGCCGCCGGGCAGGCGACGCTGACCGTCACCGACTCGACCGGCACGCTCCTCAGCGCCTCCTTCGACGAGGCCGAGCGCGGGCTGAACGTCGTCACCTACGACCTGAGCGTGGACCCCGACGAGGTCCGCGACGAGCAGGAGCGCGCCGACGACGGCCGGGTCTATCTCGGCCCCGGCACCTACACCGTCACGCTCGCGCTCGGAGGCGAGACTGCTGCTGAGACGCTTTCCATCAAACCGGACGAGCCGCCGCCCGTCCGGGGTCGAAAGAAGACACCGTAATGCGTTGATGCAATAAAACGTACCGGCTCTTTTCGGAGCGGCTCGGCACTTTTAAGTTTTTCTTGCATAAAAGGTAGACACGGTGTTCAATGGTGCAACTGCGTAACTCAGCCTGCATCTGACCGGGGGCGGCACACTTTTCTCTGACCGGAGAGTACCTTCTCCTACCTACCCCACGAAAGGTTGAACGATGTCTTACTCCCGTCCTTTCTACAAAAGCACGCGCCTCCGTCACTTCGGGGCCGGGGCCGCTGCCTCGTTTCTGTTCCTCACCTTCCTGCTCGGCTTCATCGGCCCTGCTCGGCTTCATCGGCTGTGACCGCGACCTCGCCAACGGCGACGACGAGCGGGGCGTAGACGTCGAAGTAGACGTCCGGCCCGCGCCCTGCGACAGCACGCGCTACGACGAGCCGCCGGTCTCCGAGCGGCGCGAGGTAGACCCGAGCGGCAACGTCCGCGTCAAGGTCACCGTGCGGACGTGCTGCTGCTGCTGTGGCGAGCCGAAGGCCAGTGCGCGCACCGGCTACGTCCCGCCCTCGCCGATCACCGGCACCGGACCCGGCGGGGCACCGCGCCCGATCACGCCGCCGCACGACGTGCCGCCGCTGCCGGCCCCCCCGCCGCTCGCCTCGCTCCCGCCGCGCGCGCCGGCCCCGCCGCTCCAGGCCACGCCGCCCGTCGAGGTCGGCTATCCGGGCGGTGTCCCGATGGCTCCGTCCCTCGCGCCTCCGGCGCAGGCAGGGATTCCGTGGTGGCTCGGCCTGCTCGGCGCTCCGCTGCTCGTGCTCACGTTCGACAACGACATGCCTGAGGGCGTCATCTGCGGCGACGACTCCGGGCTGCCCACCGGCCCGATGCGCCCCCGCTGCAACTAGACCCGCTGCAGCGAGAACGGCTTCAGCCCTCTTTCCGCCTCCGGGCTTCCCTGTCCACTGGAATCCACTCAGCCTCGGCCACGCCCGCCTGACGGTTGACCCAGCGGGAGAGCACGAAGAGGAAGTCCGAGAGCCGGTTGAGGTAACGCGTGGCGTGGTCGCCCACAGGCTCCAGTGCGGCCAGGTCTACGGTGCATCGCTCGGCGCGCCGGGCGACGGTACGGGCGACGTGGAGTGCGGCCCCGCCCGGCGAGCCGCCCGGTAGGATGAAGTGTTTGAGCGCCGGCAGGTCGTCCTCCAACTCGTCTATCTCGCGCTCCAGCCGCTCGATGTGCTCCGCCTCGATGCGGGGCACAGGGTATTTCGTTTCATGAGGAGCCGCGAGGTCGCCGCCGAGGACGAAGAGCTCCTGCTGGATGCGGTCGAGCATGGCGTCGGCGCGCTCGAAACCAGGCGCATTGTGCCCGAGCGCCCGAGCAAGCCCCAGGGCGGCGTTTGCTTCGTCCACGGTGCCGTAGGCCGTGATGCGCGGGTGTGTCTTGGCGACGCGGTCGCCGCCGAAGAGGGCCGTGGTGCCGTCGTCGCCGGTGCGGGTGTAGACTTTCATAGGTCGGAGGTTGGGGAGGTCGGAGTCAGGAAGATTCGGTCTGGCGATGTCTACAGACCGAAGGAGTTGAGGCGTGATTCCTTCGGAAAGCTTCGCGTGCGTGAAACGTGAGAGTGCGGGGCGAGAGGCTGGGGCAAGAACCTTCACGCCTCACGAATCACGTATCAGACGGGTGCGAGGTAGCGGATTTCGAGCGCGCCGTTTGGGACCTCGAGCACGTCGGCGTCCATGCGGAACACGCCGCGGATGAGGGCGGGGGTCAGCACGGCGTGCGGCGGGCCGTCGGCGACGAGGCGGCCGGCTTCGAGGACGACGAGGCGGTCGGCGTAGCGGGCGGCGAAGCCGAGGTCGTGGAAGGCGGCGATGACGGTGCGGCGAGGCACGAGCGCAGCGACCCGGTCCATCCCTTCGAACTGGTGGTGGACATCGAGGTGGGCGGTCGGCTCGTCGAGGAGGAGGACGCCGGCCTCCTGCGCGAGGGCCTGCGCGAGTTGGACGCGCTGCTGCTCCCCACCGGAGAGCGTGGCGAGCGAGCGCCCGGCGAAGTCGCTCAGGTCGAGCGCGGCGAGGGCGGCGCGGGCCTGGGCGCGGTCGGCCGAGGCGAACCCTTCGAGCCAGCCCCGGTGCGGTGCGCGCCCGAGGAGCACGAACTCCTCGACCGTGAAGTCGAACCCGAGCGCGGGACTCTGGCGCACGAAGGCGAGCCGCCGGGCGAGGTCGCGCGGCGTCCACGCCCGCACCGGCCGGCCGTCGAGCGTGAGCGTCCCGGCGTGCGGCAGCAACCCGCCGAGCGTCCGCAGCAGCGTCGTCTTCCCGCTCCCGTTCGGCCCGACGAGCGCGACCCACTGGCCCTCCTCGACGACGAAGCTCAGGTCGTGGAGGACCGGCCGGCCGTCGAGGGCTACGCGCAGGGCGTCGGCGGCGAAGACGGGCATAGGAGGGAATGGGGGGAAGGAAAAAGGGCGTTCAATTTACCGAGGCCGTCGCGCCTGACACCCGTAGGGGCGAAGCACGCTTCGCCCTGGTCGGGAATGGCACGAGGCCCGGACGTGGCACACCATGTCCCTACGATCTCCCCGCCCCCCGTTTCACCGTCCACCGTCTCACCGTGTGGGAACCGGGCGGGGCGGGCGTCGGTGCATCCGCCCTCACCGCTCCCGCGCTGCCATGATACGCATCCTGCCCGTCGCCTTCGTCCTCCTCCTGGCCCTGCCGGGCTGCGACACGGGCGGAGAGCAGGACCTCTTCTTGGAGCAGTCGCGGCTGCCGACGCAGGGTTTCACCGAGACCAGTGCAGACGGAGAGGTGCTGAATGAGGACCCCGACGACTGGCGCGTCGCCCCGTTCTTCGCCAACCAGGTCGAGGTGCGGCCGGCCGTTCCGAACCCCGTCGCCCGCAACGGCCTCGTCACGATCACCGTGCAGGACACCTTCGGCGATGTCCTCACCGGCGGCGTGCGCGTCTCGGGGGTCCTAGACACGACCCCGCCTCAGTTCGTTGCGCTGGACCGGGACGAGGGGAACGGGCCGTTCTACGAGCTTACCTTCAACCCGACGCTGCTCCGCCTCAGCGGTGGCGAGGAGGCCCGGCTCTACCGCGTCCGCGTCTTCGACAGCCAGAGCCGGATCATCACCTACGGCGACATCCTGGTGCGGTGAGGCGTCAGAGGATTCGTGAAACGTGATTCGTGAGTCAGAGCCTCAGCGTTGCGGTGAATACCCCTACGAATCACGTTTCACGAATCACGACCCCCCGTTGCGCTGCTGGAGGAGGTCGAAGTAGCGCTTGATCAGCTCCTGGTAGTCCGGCGCGTAGCCGCTCTCGAGCGCGCGGATGAGGTCGCGGCGGAGGCGGTCCACCTCCTCGGCCTCGGGCAGGGCGTCGGGGGCGTCGGGCGGGCGGTCCCGGCCGGTCTGGCTCTCGCGCTCGGGCTTCTTGCCGCGCTGGTTGATGGACTCTCTCGCCTCGAGGAGGCGGGTGAGGATGTGCTCCTGGCGCTCGCGCAGGTCGCGGTTGATCCGGCCGCCCCGCATCCGCTCGGCGGCCTCCTCCATCTCCTCGGCGATGCGACGGAGCTGGCTGCGGCCCTGCCCGTCGAGGGCCTCGCTCTGGCTCAGCTCTTCGAGCTGCTGGCGGAGGGCCTCCTGCTGCTGGCGGAGCTGCTGCATCCGGCCCTGCTGGTCCTGCGAGAGGCGCTGGCCGTGGGCGTCGTTGAGCATCTGCTGGATCTGCCCGTTGAGTTGCTGCTGCTGGCCGGACATCTGCTGGAGCTGCTGCATCATCTGCTGCATCGACGGCGAGCCGCTGCTGCCCTTGCCGGAGGCGGAGCTCTGCATCTGGTCCATCAGGTCCGAGAGCAGGAGCGCCAGGTCGTTCAGGTGCGCCATCGAGGCCTTCTGGTGACCGGCGGCCTGGGGCACGCGGCGCTCGGCCAGCTCCTCGACGGACGCGCCCATCTCGCGGAGCGCCTCGCCGGTGCGCCGCTGGATTTCGATGTCCATCTGCGGGATTTCGCGGGCGAGGCTGCGGAGCGAGTCGCTGACGGTGGCGAGGCCGGCCGAGAGCTCGACCTGCTGGGCGGCGTTGGGGCGGAGCGTGGGGCTGTCGCCGCGCTGCCCGGCGGTCTCGGCGCGGAGCGACTCCTGCTCGTAGGAGAGCGTCAGCACGTCGTCGAGGGCGCGGCGGAGGCCGGCGAGGTTGGCCTGTTTCTGCTGGCCCTGCATCTGCTGGCTCATCTGCTGCATCTGCTGGCTCATCTGCTGCATCTGCTGCTGCATCTGCTGCTGGCCCTGCTGCGCGTCCTGCAATTCGTTCTGCTGGAGCTGCTCGCTGTTCTGCTCCATCTGCTCCTGCGTCTCCTGCATCTGCTCGGCCGCCTCCTGCATCTGCTCGGCGGCGTCCTGGGGCGCGTTCTTCATCCCCTCCATCTGCTCCTGCATCTGGCGCATCATCTCTTCGAGCGCGGCGGCCTCTTCGCGGGCGCGCTGCTGCTCCTCGGCGAGGCGGTCCTGCTCAGCCTGGGATTCCTCGTCGGACAGCTCGCCGTTTTCCTGCTGCTCCTCTAGCGCCTCGGTCTGCTCGCGGAGCGCCTGCTCCTGCTCGGCGAGGGCCTCGGCGCGCTTGGCGGCCTCGTCGAGCTTCTGGGCGGCCTGCATCTTCTCCAGGAGCTCGAGGGCGCGCTCCATGCGCTCGCGGAACTGCTCCTCGTTGAACTCGAAGTCCTCCATCGCCTCCATCATCTGGGGGAGGTCGAGGTTCTCCATCGCCTCCTGCAATTTCTGGAGCGCCTCCATCAGCTCAGGCGTGGCGATCTCCTCCATGATGCGCTGCATCTCCTCGTACTGCCGGAGGGTCTCCTCGGAGACGAGCTCGTTCTCGCGCATCTGATCGAGCATCTCCTGCATCTGCTCGGCCCCCTGCTCGACCTGCTCCTCGAGCTGCTGCTGGCGCTCCTGGAGGTTGTCGAGCTGGCGCTTGTCCTCCCAGTCGGCGTCCTGCTTGCGGCGGAGCTCGTCGCGGAGCTCGTCGAACTGCTCGCGCGTCTCGGTCTCGTCGCGGAGCATCTCCTCCAAGCCCTCCTCGGTGTCGTCGTGCGCCTCGTCGAGCTGCTCGTACTGCTCGGCGAGGGACGGGAAGCGGAGCGTGAACGTCGGCGTGCGGGCCGACTTGTAGCCGGCCACGGCGTCGTTGTCCCAGACCTGCAGGTAGTACTCGACCACGTCGCCGGGGGCGAGGCCGGGGGCGGCGGTGCGGAGGAGCCACGGGTGGACCACGTCCTGGTCGAGGAGCCGGGGCTGAACGGGGAGGTCGAGTGGGGCGAAGTCGGCCTCCGAGTCGTCGGCACCGGACTCGTCGGCGACGCGCCAGTAGAGCCGGAGCCGGGCGAAGCCGAAGTCGTCGGTGAGGTGGACGGCGACACGGGTCTGGAGCGCCTCGGTGAGGTCCACGTCCGAGCCGGGTTCGAGCAGGCGGATTTGCGGCGGCGCGTCAGAGAGAAGCTGGAGCGTGTACGCAATCGGGTCGGCGTTCGTGAAGCCATTCTCGCCGTAGAGCACGAGGCGGTAGGTCCCCTCGCGCCGGAGCGCGAAGCGGCCGGTGGCCTCGTCGCCGTCAACCTCCATCGGGACTGACGCGCCAGAGCCTGCCCCAGACTCCGATCCGGGGTCGAAGACGATGCGGGCCGAGTCCACGGCCACGCCGCCGAGGCGCGCCGAGAGGGCCACCGTCGTCCCCGGCAGGCCGGTCACGTCGCCGACGTTGGGCGCGAGGCGCTGCGGCGCGAGGCGGGTGTAGCGCGGCGGGGTCACCGTGACGCCGAGCGCCTGCACCGTCGGCCGCGCCACGACCGTCGCGGTGAACCAATCGGTTTCGACCCCGGCGGCCTCGACGCGGTAGCGGAGCGACTCGCGGACGTTCGTGACCGTGTGCCGGAAGGTCGAGGTGGAGTCGGCGAGGAGGCGGACGGCGTCGGCGCGCGCCTCGTCGGCGCGGCCGAGGTGGAGGGTCGCCTCGCGCGGGAGCGCCCGGCCCCGCGCCCGGACCTCGACGGTGAGGTCGGTGCCGCGGACGATCTCGATGTCGCCCGGCGCGACGACGAGGCTGAACGGCGCGGGCGGCGCGAACGCCTCGGTCGGGGAGAAGAGGCGGTGGACGGCCCCGGTGAAGGCCGCCGGCGCGAGCAGGCCGAAGAGCGCGAGGCCGAGGATCGGCACGGCGGCGACCGGAGCGGTGCGCTTGGCCGGGCGCAGGTCCTCGACGCGCTCGAACGGCACGGGCTCGATCTCGCGCCCGAGCATCTGCACGGCCCCGTCGAGGAGCGGGGCAGGGGCCTCGGAGGCGCGGCCGTCGGCGAGGTCGAGGAGGTTGGTCAGCCGGTCGGCGACCTCGGGGACGCGCCGGCCGAGGCGCGCGGCGAGCGCCTCGTCGCCGAGGCCGGGCAGGACGCCGAAGTAGACCAGCAGCGGCCGGAGGACGAAGACGCCGACGAGGCCGAGCGCGGCCAGCAGGAAGGCGACGTAGAACAGCAGCCGCGCCGCCGTCCCCATCCACAGCCCGGCCTCGACGGCGGCCCCGACCCCGAGCGCGGCGGCGAGCACGCCGAGCGTGAGCGCCGCGCCGAAGAGGAGCTCGGCGGTGAGCACGCGGCGGCGCGCGCGGTGGAGGCGCGCGCGCAGGGCGTCGAGAAGCTGTCGGCTGTGCTCACTCATGGAGCGTCGGGTGTCGAGGGTCGGGTGTCGAGGGTCCTGTTGGACGGGGAGGGCGAACATACAACAACGGCGGGGCCAAGGATTCAGAACGCGCGCGGGGGTGCGAGATTGCACTGGGGCCGCCTCGGGCCGAACGTAGCTTTGTAGCAGCCGGCCTCTTCGTCGAGGACCTCCCTCTCACCACAATCAGTCATCCCCGCGCAGGCGGGGACCCAGAGGAATGAGCCAGCCGGTGGGTCCCCGCGCAGGCGGGGGATAGCGTGTGTAAAGGTTAGGAGCTTGGGATCGCACACGTCCATGACCATCTCCCCTTGTCAATTCGCCTGAGAAGCGCAGTTCTGTGAAGCAGCGCAGCGCGAGCGGGGCAGGGGGTTCCGACTCGCGGAATTCTGGCAAATCATAGCAATTGTTGCACTTACCACCGTATCACCTCTTCTCCGTGCTCTTCGCCCTGAACAACCGCCGTCTCGCGTGGACGCTGTGCGCGCTGTGGGCGGCAGGCACCCCTGTCCTCGCGCAGCCCTCGGCCGACTCGCTGCAGCAGTACGAGCTCGGCGAGGTGGTGGTCGGCGGTGGGGCCGCCTCGGAGCCGGCGGCTCCCTCGACGCTGCAGCGCATCCCTCTCGCGCAGATTGACCAACTCGACGCGCCGAGCGTGGCGGAGGTGGCGCGGCTCGTCCCGGCGGCGCACGTCCAGACGAACTCGCGCGGCGAGACGCTCGTCTACCTGCGCGGTGCCGGCGAGCGGCAGGTGGCGCTCTTCTTCGACGGGGCGCTGCTGAACGTCCCGTGGGATAACCGGGTGGACCTCTCGCTCCTGCCCGCGAACGTCGTCGGCGGGATCACGGTGGCGAAGGGGGTGCCGTCGGTGCTGTGGGGCGCGAACGTCCTCGGCGGTGCCGTGAACATGGTCTCGCGCGGGCTGGGCGGCGAGGGCACCTTCACCGAGGTCACGGCGCAGGGCGGCTCCCAGGCGTTCGGGCAGGCGACGGCGGCGCACCTCGGGCGGCGCGGGCCGCTCTCGTGGGCCGGGGCCGCCGGTCTCGCCCGCAGCGACGGCTTCGCGGTGCCGGACGACCCGGGCGAGGCCGGGCTGCTCTACAGCCAGGTCTCGGAGCGCGTCCGCACGAACACAGACTACCGGCTCGCTAACGGTTTCGGCCGTCTCGCCTACGATTTTTCGCCGCGCGCCCGGCTCGGCGTCTCGGTCCTCCACGTTGACGGCGAGAAGGGCATCGCGCCGGAGGGCCACCTCGACCCCGCCGTGGACCGCGTCCGCTTCTGGCGCTACCCCGAGTGGCGGATGTCCTTGCTGGTCCTCAACGGCGAGGCCGGGCTGGGGCCGGCGTCGCGCCTGCGCGGGGCCATCTGGGGCAGCCGCTTCGCCCAGCAGATCGCCGCCTACGCCGGGGCCGACTACGAGCAGCTCGACAGCCGGCAGGACGACGACGACCTCACGGCCGGCGGCCGGGCCGTCCTCGAGCACGCCTTCGTACCCGTCACGCTGCGCCTCGGCCTGAACGCCCTCGCCTCGACGCACCGGCAGCAGGACGCCGGGTACGACGCCGGGCAGCCGAGCGCCGATCCGCGCCTGACCTACCGGCAGAGGCTGGGAAGCCTCGGACTCGAAGCCGAGGCGACGCCGCTCCGTCCGCTCACGCTTACCGCCGGGGCGAGCCTCGACGCGCTCTCGACCCCGGAGACGGGCGACAAGCCGCCGCGCGACCCGCTCTGGGACTACGGGCTGACGGCGGGGGCTGTCTACCGCCTCAGCGAGGCGTGGACGCTCAACGCCTCGGCCGGGCGCAAGACGCGCTTCCCGACGCTCCGCGAGCTGTTCGGCGAGGCCTTGCAGCGGTTTGCGCTCAACCCCGGCCTTCGCCCCGAGTCGTCGCTGCTCGCCGAGGTCGGCGCGCGGCACCGCAGCGAGGCGCTCTCCGGCGAGGCCACGCTCTTCGTCAACCGCACCGACGACACGATAGACCAGGAGCGGCTGGAGGACGGCCGCCGCCGCCGCGTCAACCTCGGCGGCAGCCGGACCGTGGGGATCGAGGTCGCCGGGGCTGCCTACCCGCTCCCGCGCATCCGCCTCGATGGACACCTGACGGTGATGGACGTGCGCGGCTTCGACGAGGACAGCCGCGCGGTCCGCCTCTCGGAGAAGCCCGAGGCCCTCGGCCGCCTCGCCGCGAGCTACAGCCCCGGCCGGGGACCGACCGCCACGGCCGAGGCCGTCTACACCGGCGTCGCCTACTCGCCCGACGGCGACGGCTTCGCCCGGCTCGACCCGTCGCTCACGCTCAACCTCCGCGCGGGCTACCGGCTTACGGCAGGGGGCGTCTCGGCCGAGGTCTTCGCCCGCGTCAACAACCTCACCGATGCCGTGGTGCTGCCGCAGCTCGGCCTGCCGGGTCCGGGGCGCGAGCTGCAGGCCGGCTTCAAGCTGGCGCTGTGATCGGCCCTGCCTTGACGTGCTGGCTGTGCGCAACGGTCGGGGCGGCGAACCACGGCCTGGTCTTGGCCCACGTCGAGCGGAAGAGGTCGCTGTGGCGGTAGGCGTCGAGCGCGTCGGGACCATCCCAGAGGCTGTAGGTCGTGAGGATGTTGGGATAGCGCGCGTCCTCCCACAGCTCGAGGTGCCGGCACCCCTCGAACCCCCGAATCCGCGGCGCGACAGCCTCGAACATGGCGAGGAAGTCCGGGAGCGCGTCAGGCCGGAAGGTCATGCGGACGGTGCGGATGAGCATGGGTTCGGTGGAGATGATGAGCTTGTCGAAGAAAGGCTTGCCCTAGTCGCCGCTACGGACCTAGCCTGGTCTCGGGGTCGCCGACGTCGGCACGGCGGCTTGGGGGCAGCGTTGCGACAGGCTCTATGCCTGTGACGGAATCCCACTTGGGAGCCTCGGCCTCGCCCCCACGCTCGACCGCGCGCAGCATAGCAAACGTGACGGAACGTGGGAGGTTATTTTTCTCGGTGGGCCGGGACGCGAGCCGGTCACCAACATAGGGAGTGGCTGTCCGACCCGCGCGGTCTCGGAGTCTTACATCGGCCCCGCCCCGCAGAAGCTCCCGGACGACGGCCGCCGAGAGCGCGTCGGACACCGGATCTGCCGCCCGGTCGGCCGCCACCATGAGCGGCGTCACGCCTGCGGAGTCCGCGGTGTTGGGATCGGCCCCGGCGTCGAGGAGGAGGCGGACGGCAAAAAGGTTCGCCGCCGACGCGGCATAGGCGAGCGCGGTACGCCCCCACGGGTCTCGGGCGTCGGGATCAGCCCCGGCGTCGAGAAGAAGCTGGAGGGCGACGGCGCTCTTGACGACAGGGTCGGCTTCCCTGACAGAAGGACGTTGGGGGCCGTCAACCGGGCCGGGGTCTTCTCCCGTCGCCAGCAAAAGCTCCCGGTACGAGGGAGAGGTCTGCCGCGTCGCCTGCTCCCATAGAGCCTCCACCCGGTCCCGGTTGTCATACGCGACGGAGTCCTGGAATGTCTCTTCGAGGCGGCTGCTGAGATCGGCGACGAAGGCGACCGCACGGTCAACCGCAGTCGTTGGTAGGGGCCCACGGGGCGTGCGGCTCCAGGCTGCCACCATGAGCGGCGTTCGGCCGAGCCGGTCGCGCTGATCTGCATCGACCTCAGCCTGGTGGATCAGGAGACTCAAGACCCCGATAGAACCACTGAGGGCCGCATTATGGACGTAGGGGAGGTGCTCGTCGAAGCGGTCGACGGGGTTTTGACGCGCTATCGGGCCATAGATCGTCCCGGGGACGTAAGAGTTTGTAGACGCATACGAGGAAGAGGCAACGGCCCCCGCATTCAGCGCACGGGTGGCGTTTGCCACGTTATCGCTTCGAGTAGCTCGCGCGAGGACTTCGTCCGGCTTGGGAAGCACCCGCTCAGGCTCGCGGGGCAGGGAAGGCACCTCGTAAGAGTCTGAGCGATGAGAGCCTAAGTGGGAGTTTCCTGATAATAGAGCTTGTATTTTTAGAAATCCAATCATCGCCGCCATGCATAAGAAGGTTGCAGCTATGAAGCTGAGGGTTCCTTTCCAGCTTGGGAAGAGGGCAGAGATAAGCTGGCAAAGGTACCGAGACGGGGGGTGCTCCGAGAGAGGTCAGGGCGTGGAGGGAAGGGGGGCGCGGACGTTGGCCGCATCCCCGTAGGGGCGAGGCATGCCTCGCCCGAGGACGGGCACCACGTCCAACCGTCTCACCGTCCACCCGAGACGAGCCACTGGCCGACCGGGCAGGTGAGGCAGCGGCCCTCGGCGCAGCGCGTGCGGTAGAGCTGGTGCAGGCCCTGCGCTTCGAGCGCGCTCTGGGGCGACGTGCCGAGGCGCTCGAACCGGCGCGTGACCTCGTCGCTGGAGGCGGGAAGCTGCCGGTAGAGGTCCGCCACCCGGACGTCGAGCGGGATGTCGCCCGACTGCTCGGCGTGCAGCAGCAGGAGCGGGAGGACGGCGTTGAGGAGGATATCGTCGGCGCGGCTGCGGCCGAGGCCGGCGGACATCGGCTTGCAGGCGCGGTCGAGCCGGACGTGCGTCGTCCAGAACTCCGCCGGGGTCGTTTCGGTGAGGAGGGAGCGGAGGGCGGCGAGTGGGCGCTCCGAGCGTGCCGCCTCGGCGAGGTGGGCGACGGGGTCGCGGTGGAGGAGGCCGCCGGGGGCAGCGAGGGCGGCGGCCTGCGCGATCCGGCGCGCCGGCAGGCTCGGGGCGCGGAGGCGGGCGCGTGTCCACGCCGTCGGGTTCATCGGGCGCACCGGATCGGCCGCGGCCAGCCGCTCGAAGCGCGCGCGCAGGTCGGCCACGTAGCGCTCCGTCTCGCGGTCCTCGATCCCGGTGCTCGGCAGCAGGCCGGCGGCACCGAAGAGCAGAGCCTCGATGTCGCGCAGGTCGGTCAGGGTGCGGAGGCGTCGGAGCGGGACGCGGCGGGCGAGGCGCTCCATCGGCTCGGCGTTTTTGGCGTAGCCCAGGGCGCGGAGGGTGCGCTCCCAGAGAAGCTGGTCGAGAGCCTGCCCTGAGCCTGCCGAAGGGTCAGGTGTCGCCAGAAATGCCTCGGCCAGGGCGGCGCGGCGGACGGTGAGGCGCTCCCGGCCGCAGGCGCGGACGAGGGCGCGGCGCATCGCCTCGGGCGCGTCGGACCACTGCCGGGCGCAGGGGAGGTCGGGCGTCGGCGCGGCGTAGAAGCGGTGGAGCAGCGCGCGGAGCGAGTCCTGGAGGCGCGGGTAGAGGACGACCTCGGGGAGCACCGTCCCGTCGCTGCGGCGGAGGCGGCCCGTGTAGCGGTCCGGCACGAGCGTGACGTGGAGCACCACGCGGTCGTAGCGCGGGTCCTCGTTGTGCCGGTGCTCGACCCACTCGCCCGAGGTCCGGTGCACCTCCACGTCGCCCGACCAGCAGAGGCCGCCGACGTGCAGCCGCGCCCCAGTGAAGTCCGGCCCGGCGTCGGTGTTGAGCGAGCCGGGGTGCCAGACCTCGACGGGGTCGCCCCCGGACGTGCGGAGGTCGGCGTGGCGGAAGCGGAGGCCCTGCCAGAGGTCCTGGACGACGGCCTCGGGGATGTGCTGAACGCGGGCGTCCGGCTCGTGGAGCGTGACGAGCAGGTCGCTCGCCGCATCGTGGTAGGCGATGGGAGGAGGTTCGAGGACGGCAGGCATGGCGCGAGTCGGAAGGTGGATTCTCCCTTATAGACACGCGACACCCGCCCGCGTAACCTTTATGGCTCCGCCGGGCACCGAGCGCCTCGCGCAGCGTCTCGGCCGTGTTGCCGCAGAAAGTGCCAGAGGCGATGTCGTCTGCCGGCTGCCTGGATGTAAGGGGGCGCTTCCACGTCTCGGCGGCTGCCCCCGCCTTGCCTTTATTCACCAACCGCCCCTTGCCGGGGTTACTACCATGACCCGCTCCCTATTCCCCGCCCTTCGGCACCTTGCTCGTGCCGTGCTGCTCCTAGCACTCGTAGGCGTACTCTCCCACTCCGTGAGCGCACAAGTGCTAGAGGCGGTTGCAAAAGTGGGGTGAGATTGCGCTAGCTTCGGCGCATGAGCGCTCCCACACTCTCCGACCGGCAGGGGGAGGCCATCCGGCCCCACCTCCCACCGCCGCCACGCTTGGGCCGACCCAGGGCCGAC
>JBBSMV010000032.1:0-16073 GCA_038232975.1 Rhodothermales bacterium | reverse complement strand
TTCGAGGGCGCGCGCTTCGAGACGTACCGCCCGCAGAACCCGGCGCAGGCCGAGGCCCTCGCCCGGGCCGAGCGGTTCGCCGAGCGGGTGCGCGCCCGCTACGCCGGTCCCGGCTTCCTCCGCTGGCTGAGGCGCGACGATTCGCTGCGCAGCGGGCTGTACCTCGTCGGGCCGGTCGGGACGGGCAAGACGCACCTGCTGGTCTCGCTCTACCGGGCGCTCTCGCCCGACGTGCCGTGCGCGTTCCTCCACTCGTCGGCGCTGTTCCGGGCGACGGAGAACCCGGAGACCTACGCCAAGCGCCTCGCCGAGCGGGTCCGGGTGCTGCTCGTCGACGAGGTCGAGCTCGACGACCCGGCCAACGAGGTCCGGCTGACGTGGGTGCTCAAGGCGCTCGGCCGGCGCGGGGTGACGGTGGCGGCGACGAGCAACGCCGAGCCGGAGAAGTTCCTCTCGGCCGAGTTCGGGCGCGACCGGCTCGAGCGCTTCATCTCGGAGGAGTTCCGGCGGAGCTACCACGTCGTCTTCGTCCCCGGCGAGGACTTCCGCAAGGGCCTCGCCAAGCCGGGCCGGGCGTGGGTCGGCCCGCTCGATGCCGCCGACGCTGCGATGCGCCTCGCCTTCGAGCGCGACGGCGGCACCACCCTCTGGCTCCACCGCGACGAGCTGATGCAGCGCGCGACCGACACCGAGCGCCAGGCCCTCGCCGCTGATCTCGCCACCCACGACAGCCTCTACCTCGCCGACCTCGGCGTAGCCTCGACCGACGACGCGCTCCGCCTGCTCCGCGTCGTGGACGACCTCTACACGCACCCCTCGCCGCCGGTCCTCCACTTCACCGCCGCGACCCCGCCGGAGCGCTGGTTCCCAAAAGAGCGCGCCGCCTCGGGCATCGAGCGCGCCGTGGCCGAGAAGTTCGAGCGGACGGTCTCTCGGCTCCACGCCCTCTGCGCCGTGCAGCGCGTCGGGGCCGGGGGACGGTGAACAGGGAGCCGTAGGGACATGGCGTGCCATGTCTGGCCCCGATGCCAGCCCGACCAGGGCGAAGCATGCTTCGTCCCTACAGACACAGAGCGCAACAGCCTCGGTACCTTGACAAGTTTCCCCCGACTCCCGACTCCCGACTCCCGACTCCCGACTCCCGACTCCCGACTCCCGACTCCCCATGCCCTTCTTCGACCTCCCGGCGTGGCTGATCCCCGCGGTGCTCGGCGTGGCACAGGTGCTCGGCGTGCTGAGCGCCCTCGACGCGGTCATGAAGACGCGGACGCCGCAGGGGGCGACGGCCTGGGTGCTCGCGCTCAGCCTGATGCCCCTCGTCGCGCTGCCGCTCTACTGGATTTTCGGGCGCTCTAAGTTCGACGCCTACGTCGAGGCCCTGCGCGACTTCGACCGGGCGGTGGCGGACCGGCTGGGCGAGGCGCGCGAGGGCGTCCGCTCGGAGTTCTTCGTGGAGCCCGACGGCGAGCGCGGCGAGCTGCGCGCCTTCGACGAGATGGCGACGCTGCCGCTGACCTGCAAGAACGGCGGCCGGCTCCTCGTGGACGGGCACGCCACGTTCGAGGCCATCTTCGCCGCGCTCGACCGCGCCGAGGACTACATCCTGGCGCAGTTCTACACGATCCACGACGACCGGATCGGGACGCAGTTCAAGGAGAAGCTGATCGCGGCGGCGAAGCGCGGCGTGCGGGTCCACCTGCTCTACGACGAGATCGGCTCGCACAAGCTGCCGCGCGCCTACAAGCGCGCCCTCAAAGACGCCGAGGTGCAGGTCTCCGGCTTCAGCGGGAGCCGGAGCTGGCTCGGGCGCTTCCGGCTCAACTTCCGCAACCACCGCAAGATCGTCGTGGTGGACGGCACCTGGGCGGCCATCGGCGGGCTGAACGTCGGCGACGAGTACCTCGGGCGCGACCCCGACCTCAGCCCGTGGCGCGACACCCACGTCGCCGTCACCGGGCCGCTGGTGCAGGGCGCGCAGCTCTCGTTCCTGCGCGACTGGTTCTACGGCACCGAGGAGCTGATCGAGGTCGCCTGGACGCCGACGCCGTCGGCGGAGGACCGCAACGCGCTCCTGCTCGCCTCCGGCCCGGCCGACGCGCTCGAGACGTGCGGGCTGCTCTACACCCACGCCATCGAGTCGGCCGAGGAGCGCGTCTGGATCGCCACGCCGTACTTCGTGCCCGACGGCCGGGTGCTCGGCGCGCTCCAGCTGGCAGCGCTGCGCGGCGTGGACGTGCGCGTGCTGATGCCGCGAAAGTCCGACAGCGTCTTCTTCAAGTTCGTCCCCTACACCTACCTCCCCGAGGTCGAGCGCGCCGGGGTCAAGACCTACCTCTTCGAGGACGGCTTCATGCACCAGAAAGTCCTCCTCGTCGACGACGACTACGCGAGCGTCTCGACGGCCAACTTCGACAACCGCTCGTTCCGGCTCAACTTCGAGGTCACCGTCCTCTTCTGCGACGCCGGCTTCGCGGGCGACCTGGAGGCGATGCTCGAGGCCGACTTCGCGCGGGCCACGCGGATCACGCAGCAGGACCTCGACGACAAGTCCTACGCCTTCCGCATCGCCGCCCGCGCCGGCCGCCTCCTCTCGCCGGTGCTGTGAGGCGGGGATGGTGCCGTCCGATCAGGAGATCGCCTCCGGCGGGTAGTCGGCCGGGTCGAAGCTCGGCGCGGGGTACTGCGGGTCCATGTCCTCCATCGTCTCGACGAGGAGTTGGCTCACGACGAGGTCGCGGAACCACCGCTCCTCGCCGGGGATGACGTGCCACGGCGCGGCCTCGGTCGAGCACCTGGCGAGGGCGACCTCGAAGGCGTCCTGGTAGGCGTCCCAGAGGGCGCGCTCCTTCAAATCCTCGGGGTTGAACTTCCAGTGCTTGTCGGGCTTGCGCAGCCGCCGCCGGAGGCGTTCGAGCTGGTAGTCCTTCGAGACGTGGAGCATCAGCTTGAGGATGCGCGTGCCCGCGTCCGCGAGGAGCGCCTCGAAGTGGTTGATGTGCGCGTAGCGCCGCTCAATGGCCTCCTCGTCGGCCCACTCGTGGACGCGGACGATGAGGACGTCCTCGTAGTGCGAGCGGTTGAAGACGCCGATGTAGCCGGCAGCCGGCGCGCGCTGGTGGACGCGCCACAGGAAGTCGTGCGCCAGCTCCTCGTCGGTCGGCGCTTTGAAGCTCCACACGCGGACGCCCTGCGGGTTGAGGGCACCGAAGACGTGCTCGATGGTCGAGTCCTTGCCCGCGCCGTCCATCGCCTGGAGGACGACGAGGAGCGCCTGCTCGCCCTCGGCGTAGAGCCGCTCCTGGAGGTCGTCGAGCCGGTCGAGGTTGTCGTCCACCTGCTCGTCCACGCGGTCCTCGTCCTCTTCCTCGACCAGGCCCTGGGTGTCGGCGGGGTCGCGCTCGGCGAGGCGGGGCGCGTCGCCGGGCGCGATGCGGTAGCGGTCGAGGTCGATTTTCATGGCGAGTCGAGAGCTGTCATTGACGATGTAGGGGCGACGCATGCGTCGCCCCTACGATACGGCCGGGCCTGGCGCGCCGCCTCAGCGTTTGCCGAGGAAGCCGCCGAGCACGTCGTTGATCGGGTTGCCGTCGCCGTCGCGGTCGAGCAGGCCGCCGAGCATCCCCATGAGGTCGTTCGGCGCGGCGGTGCGGGCGGCCGAGGCTTCGTGGTTCAGCATGTCCGAGAGGCCACCAGCGTCGAGGTTCTGCTGGCGCTTCCGGCGGCCGAGGTAGGCCATCACCATCGGCGCGAGGGCGACGAGCATCCGCGTGACCTGCCCACTGTCGAGGCCGGTCGCCTTGCCGACGCCCTGCTGCACCTGCGGGAGCTGGTTCCCGAAAACGTGTCCGAGGATGCCGGTGCCGTCGGCGGCGCGCGGGTTCACGCCGGCCGCGCTCGGCCCGCCCCCGGCGAGGCCGCCGAGGAAGCCGCCGAGGTTGTCGAGCAGCCCGCCGTCGTGGTCTTGCTCGAGGGCGCGCGCGAGCGACTGCGCGCCCTGCGGGTCGTTCGTGTTGCGGTTCATCGCGCCGAGGATCAGCGGGAGCGCCGCCATCGTCGCGCGCTGCGTGGTCTGCTCGTCGGCACCGACGGCGCTACTGAGCTCTTGGAGGGTGCCGCCGCTGAGCGCGGGGCCGAGCAGGTCGAGGATTCCAGCCATGACGGTTTTGGGGTTGGGAGGATGGGGGTGTGGGGGGATGGCGGTGTGGACGGGGATCGAACCACTCCCATCCTCCCCCCACCCGACCTCCCACACGCAAGGTCACGCTTCGGTGCGGACCGTGACGGCCTGAAGGCCCCGGAGCGCGTTGCCAAGATACACGGCGTCGGCGCGCACGAGGTCTTCGACCCGGAGGACCCGCTCGGCGGCGTTGGGATCGGTGGCGAGGACGTGGGCGCGGAAGACCCCGCCGAGGCCGCCCGAGGCGAGGGGCGGGGTCCACAGCCGGCCGCCCTGCCGGACGAACACGTTCGTGCGCGTCCCCTCGGTGATCTCGCCGCGCTCGTTCGTGAGGACCGCCTCATCGGCCCCGCGCGCCGAGGCCCACGCCAGGGCGCGCTCGTAAAACGGCCGGTGCGTCGTCTTGTGCCGCAGGAACGGGTCGGCGGAGTCGGCCGGCTCGGGGAAGACGGCGGCGCGGCGGAGCACGAGCGGGACCTCGGCGAGCGGCGTGGCCTCGGTCCGGGGCTGCCCGCGTCGGTCGAGGGTGAGGCGGACGCGGTAGACCTCGGCTCCGAGCTTCTCCTCCGTCTCGGTCAGCGCCTCGCGGAGCACCGCCTCATCGAGAGGGAAGCCGAAGTAGGCGGCGGCGCGGCGGAGCCGGTCGAGGTGGCGGTCGAGGAGCGCGAAGCCGCCGTCCCACCGGAGGGTTTCGAGGAGGGCGAAGGCGGGCGACCCGTCGGTGAGGAAGCGGGCCTTGAGGAGGCACTCGGCGTACTCGGCCTCCCATTCGGAGTCCCACACGATCCCGCTGCCGACCCCCATCGCGCCCTCGCCGCCGCGCAGCACGAGCGTGCGGATCGGCACGTTGAAGGCGGCACGCCCGCCGGGGGCTACGAACCCGACGGCCCCGCAGTAGACCCCGCGCGGCGCGTCCTCCAGCCCGTGGATGAGCTGCATCGCCCTGATCTTGGGCGCGCCCGTCACCGAGCCGCACGGGAAGAGGGCGCGCACGACCTCCGCCGTCCCGACGCCGGGCCGCAGCCTCGCCTCGACCGTCGAGGTCATCTGCCAGAGCGTGTCGTAGCGCTCGGGCGTGAAGAGCGCCGGCACCCGGACCGACCCCGGCTCGGCCACCACCGAGAGGTCGTTCCGCAGGAGGTCCACGATCATCAGGTTCTCGGCGCGGTTCTTCTCGTCGGCGGTGAGCCACGCCGCCTGCGCGGCGTCCTCCTCCGCCGTCGCGCCGCGCCGGACCGTCCCCTTCATCGGCCGCGCCGTCACCCGCCGTCCCTCTCGGCAGAAGCACAGCTCGGGGGAGCGAGAGAGCACCCACGCATCGCCCGCCCGGAGCAGCGCCCCGTAGCCGACACGCTGCCGCCGACGGAGCGCCCGGTACAGCCCGACGGGATCACCCTCGAAGGCGAACCGGAACGGCGCGGTCAGGTTGATCTGGTAGACGTCGCCCTCGCGGATGTGGTGCCGGACGCGTGCGACGCGCTCCCGGTACGCCGCCCGGTCGAGGGCAAAGGCCGGCTCCGTGAGGCGGTAGGCTCCGCCCTCGGCCAGTAGGGCTTCGACCTCTGCCTCAGTCAAGCTCTCCGGCGCGCTGTAAATCCCGAACCACGCGAGCGGCCCCTCCGACGGCTTCAGCGGCGCGATCCGCTCGAAGGCGTAGCCCGCTTCGTAGGCGAGATACCCGGCGGCAAACCTTCCGGCTTCGGCGGCCTGATCGAGCGCGGCGAGGAGCGGCGGAACCTCCTCCAGCGTGGTCGCCGTGAGGACGCGCTCGGGGTCGGTGAAGAGGCGCGCGGGCCGTGGTGCGGCAGTGTCTCCCGACCAGCCGGTATCGAGCAGGACGGAGTCGGGTGGAAGCGGCACGGGCGCAGGGGGAGGGTCGCTCCCGCTACGCCCGATCCCGCCGCGTGATCCGGTCTGGCGTCAGGCTCAGCCGACGCCGAAGAGCGGCTCGGAGTCGCCCTCGTCGCCGAGGTGGCGGAGGGCGTCGGCGAGGGCGTTGTGCGCCCCGCCGTGGCGGAGCTGGTTGAGGACGTCGTTGCGCCCGGTGCAGTAGCCGAGGAAGACGTGGGGCCGCTGGAGGTTGTGGAGCCCCTCGCGGACGACCCAGACGTGCCACGGGCCGTACTCGTTGTCCTCGAAGCCGAAGAGGCCGCAGTAGAGCCGGTGGGTGGCCTTGCCGATGTCCTCCTCCTCGTGGAGCTCGCCGAGCTCGAGGAGCCGCTGGAGCGCGCCGTAGAGGTAGCCGGCGAAGAAGTCGTGCTGGACGTCGGAGAGCTCGAGGGCCGTGCGCGGGCCGTCGTAGCCGGCGTCGCGGAGCGGCGGGCGCACCGAGTGAAGCACGCGGGCGACGGCCTCGCGGACGATGGCTTCGACGTAGGCGGAGGACTTGCGGTCGGGGGAGGTCATGGGTCCGGCGGTTGGAGGCGAGGGAGCGATGGGAGGCTAGCGTACAAAGCCCATGCATCGCACCCCGAATCTCAATAAAGGTCCCGCTTTGTCACCTCGCCGTTTCAGCGCTCTTGTCCAATGGCCTCGTTTCAGCGCGTTGCTCCATCGTGAGACACCGCCTCCCCCCGACCGTCTCGTGTCTCTCCCAAGCGCACCCCGCCCGCGCCATAACCCTATGCCTTCGCAGCATATCTTACCCGACGACACCGTTGGCTCTCCCCCGTCAGCTCTTCCTGCTTCCTTCTCCCTTATGCGTCTGACCGTCGGCGTCATCGTGATCCTGTCCTGCTCGGCCCTCCCGCTCCGGGCGCAGCCGGCGACGGACAGCCTGGAGGCGCGGCTCCCTGCGGCGGCCGGCCCCGAGCGGCTGGCCGTGCTGGCCGACCTCGTGGAGGCGGCCCACCGCGACGACCCCGAGCGGGCCATCGGCTACGGGCGCGAGGCCCTAGCGCTCCTGGCACGCTACCCCGACGCCGACCGCCGCCGCAGGGTGCTCTACTACACAGGGCAAGCGCACCTCGTCGCGCGGCGGCCCGATTCGGCGCAGGCGTATGTGGCGCGCCTCGCAGCGCTGGACGGGCCGCTCGACCGGGCGCAGGCGGCGCTGCTGGAGGGGTGGCTCCACGTCCAGCGCGACGAAGCGGACGCGGCGGAGACGGCCTTCACGAAGGTCCTCGGCCTGATAGAGCCAGACGGATATTGGCCGGGTGTCGCGGCGGCGCATCAAGGTCTCGGTGTGGTCTACGACCAGCAGGCCGACTACGACGAGGCAGAGAGGCACTACGAACAGGCCCGCACGCACTACCAAGCGCTTGGCGACCGGCGTGGGGTTGCCGATGCACTGATGGGTCTTGGGAGTGTCCATCAGGCGCGAGGGGCTCTCGCCCAAGCTCTCGACTATTACTTCCGCGCGCTGCCCTTGTCCGAGGCGCGAGGCGACCAGCTAGGCGTCGCCCGCGCCCTGAGTGGGTTGGGAGTCGTGCATTGGATGCTGGACGAGTTGGACGAGGCACTGGGCTTCTACGAACGGGCATACGCGCTGTACGAGGAACAGGGCGATGCACTAAGCGTCGCCACGACCCTCAACGGCATCGCCCTCGTCCGGGGAAAACAGGGCGACCTCGACGCGGCCTTTGCCGCCTACACCCGCGCCCTCGCTGCCGCAGAGGCGGCGGGCGACCGGCACCTTGTCGCGCTCTTCCTCATGAACATGGGCTTGGCACAGGCTACGATGGAAGAGTACGGGGCGGCAGAGCGGACGCTCCAGCGGGCCCAGACCTTGTACCGGGACCTGGACGACCCCAGTGGGAACGCCAACGCGACGTACTACCTCGGCCGGTTTTACCGAGAGCGCGGGCGGCTGCCTGAGGCCCTCGCCGCCCTGGACGAGGCCCTCCTCCTCGGGACCTCCATCGGCAATATCCGCCTCGTCGAGGCCGTCTACCGGCACCAGACCGACATCCTCGAACAGCAGGGGCGCTACGCGGAGGCGCTCGCGGCGCACCGTGCCTTCAAAGCAACCGCCGACTCGGTCACCAGGGTCCAGCAGCAGGAGGCCCTCGCGGAGCTGCAGGCGGAGTACCAGAGCGAGGAGCAGCAGCGCCGGATCGAGCTTCTGGAGCGCGAGCAGCGCGCCCAACGGACGCGGGTGATCGCCCTCTTGGTCGGGCTGACCCTCCTCGCCCTCATCGTCCTCCTCCTCGTCCGGCAGACACGGCTGCGGCGGCGGGCCCTCGCCGCCGTCGAACAGGCCCAGCGAGAGACCGAGGAGAAGGCCGCCGAGGTGGAGCGTGCAAACGCGAAGCTGGAGCAGGCCGACGAGCTGAAGACCCGGTTCTTCACGAACGTCAGCCACGAGCTCCGCACCCCGCTGACCCTCACCATTGGCCCGCTCGAAGACCTCCAGACCGGCGCGCACGGCGACCTCCCGGCCTCGGCGCAGGGGTCCGTCGGCCTCGCGCTCCGCAACAGCCGCCGCCTGCTCCGGCTGATCAACCAGCTCCTCGACATAGCCAAGCTCGAAGCGGGCGAGCTGAAGCTGGACCGCCGCCCGCTCGACCTCGGCCCCTTCACCGAGGCCATTGCGCTCGCGTTCGTGCCGCTGGCCGAGCGCCGCCGGATCGCCTTCGCCTACGACCTGCCCGAGGCCCCCGTGGTGGTCTCGGCCGACGGCGAGGCACTGGAGCAGGTCATCGTGAACCTCCTCTCGAACGCCTTCAAGTTCACCCCCGAGGGCGGCGCGATCACCGTGTCCCTCGCGGCCGAGGCGGGCGAGGCGAGGCTGGCGGTGGAGGACGACGGCCCCGGCATCGCGGCGAGCGTGCTGGAGCATCTCTTCGAGCGGTTCTACCAGGTGGACGAGTCGGCCTCCGACGTGCAGGCCGGCACGGGCGTCGGCCTGGCGCTCGCGCGCGACCTGGCCGAGCTGCACGGCGGGACGATCTCCGTCGAGAGCACCGTCGGCGCGGGGAGCCGGTTCACGGTCGCGCTCCCGCTCACGCGTGAGGCGACGAACGGGCAGGCCGCGCCGAGGCTCGCGCTCGCCCCCGAGGCGCTCTTCGCCGACGCCGGAGAGCACGGCGAGGCCGACGACGGCGAGGAGGACGCGAGCGCCGAAGACCGCACGACCGTCCTCATCGTGGACGACAACGCCGACATCCGCCGCTACGTCCGCAGCCACCTCGACCAGGAGTACCGCGTCGTCGAGGCCGCCGACGGCGAGGCCGGGGTTGAGATGGCTCGGCAGCACCTCCCCGACTGCATCGTCTCCGACGTGATGATGCCCCGCCTCGACGGGTTCGGCCTCGTCCGTGCCCTCCGCTCGGACGAAGCGACGGACTTCCTGCCGATCATCCTGCTGACGGCGAAGGCGACGGAGGAGGACAAGCTCAGCGGCCTCGGCGAGGGGGCCGACGACTACCTGACGAAGCCGTTCAACGTGCGCGAGCTCAGGGCGCGCATCGAGAACCTGATCCAGCAGCGCCGCCGGCTCCGCGCCCGCTTCGGTGGCGGCGGCGTGGGCGCTCCGGTGCCTGACGCCTCACCCGCACCGACCGCCGACCCTCCGGCGTCGGCCACGCCCGCGCTCGGCACGGCGGACACCGAGTTTCTCGACGCCGTGCGCGCGGCGGCGCAGACGGCGCTCGGCGACGAGGACTTCACGGTCGAGGCCCTGGCCGAGGTCGTAGGGCAGAGCCGGAGCAACCTCCACCGCCGCCTCAGGGAGGTCGCCGGGGTGACACCGACGGCTCTCATCCGGGACGTGCGGCTGTCGCACGCCGCCGGGCTGCTGGCCTCGGGCGCGGGCAACGTCAGCGAGGTGGCCTACGGGGTGGGGTTCAAGAGCATCTCGCATTTCAGCCGCGTCTTCGGCGAGCGCTACGGCGTGGCCCCGTCGGCGTATCGGGGGTAGGGCGACCGGACCCCCCGCTTTCCAGTCCATCGCTGACGCTCAGGGACTGGAAAGCTGTCCCCCTCGTCGAGCAGGGCCGCTACGTTCTGGTGGGAAACTCCTCCCCCCGCCTTCGCGGGGGCAGGCTCTTGAGGGAGGTGGCCCCGGCGACAGCCGGGGACGGAGGGTGTCGGAGGCCGCTGACACCCCCAGTCGCTGACGCGACAGCCCCCTCCAGGGGGTGGTCTCTCTCGAAGCTCGAAGAACTTAGCAGCCCTGCCCTCGTCGAGGGGGACAGTCCCGTGAGCACTGAGCCTCGCGGAGCGGGGCGATGCGAACGGGACGGGGGGTTCGCCCGGTCGGTGATGCTGGTTTACGTGCCGGGCGACGGCGGCCCCGCTTTCTTCGGAGGGTGGGGCCGCTTTTCTGTGGGGCGTGCACTTCCGGGCTGTTTGGGGGCAAGATTGGACGTGGAGGCAAGGATCTGCGACGTGGAGGCAAGACGCGAGGGGGGCCGACTCCCGACCTTGAGGCCGTCTTCCAACCCACCCCGCGACGCCTTCCTCCATGCCCCACGCCCCCGACCCCACCGGCCCCGCGCGCTCCGTGCATTCTGAGCGCCTCCGCCTCGAGCTCGACCACTTGGCCGACGCCGGTGCGCCGGAGCGCACACCCGCCGCCGAGGTCGCGCCCCCGAGCCGACTGGCGGCCGGGCGCGAGGCACGCGTGGATGGCGAGGAAGCGCCGCCCTAGCGAGCCGGACCCGCCTCGTCCCCTGTCCCTCCATCCTCCCTCTGCACCACCCCACCCTCTACGACCATGACGACCCAACGCACTCCCCTCGCCCTCACGCGCGGCCTCGTGCTGCTCGCCTTGTTCGCGCTCCTCGGCCTCCCGGCCCAGGCGCAGCGAGACATCGACTTCCTCGCCGCGGCGGACTGCCAGTTCAACAACCACCGGGAGAATGGACAGCTCGCCGAGCCTGACCGCTGGGACAACACGTTCGGCACCATGCGGCACCTCGCCGACCGGATCGCTGGGGAGCCCAACCTGCGCGGCCTGCTCGTCCCGGGTGATATGACGCAGAACGGCCGGGGCGAGGAGTTCGAGCAGTACTACAACGCGCTCGGCAACCAGACTGCCAAGGTCTATGACGGCCTCGGCAACCACGACTACACCGGAAACCACGCGGGTACCTGCCAGGGGAACAGCCCGCCGTACTGGAACGGCTCCACGTTGACCCGGAACTGCGACGTGACGGGCCAACTCAAGGAGGACTGGATTCCGCGCAACCGCGCGACGTCGCTCTACCGCGTGGCGGACCGCCCTCACTACTCGTGGGATTGGGAGGACGTGCACTTCGTCCAGCTCAACCTCTTCGCCGGGAACGACCCCGACGGCCCGCCCGGCTACGAGTTGCTCAATCCCTATGCCGCGCTGGACTTCCTCGTGCAGGACCTCGCCGCGAATGTGGGCAACTCCGGCCGGCCGGTCGTCCTCATGCACCACTACGGGCTCGAGAGCTTCAGCCAAGCGTGGTGGGACGACTACCAGCGCGACGCCTACTGGGCTGCCATCGCGCCCTACAACGTGGTGGCGGCCATCACCGGGCACCTCCACACGGTCAATCTGTTCCAGGACTGGCGAGGCGGCGGGCCCTTTGCGGGAAGCAACCGCACGATTACCAGCTTCATCGTCGGCGGTGCCTGGAACGGTGATGGCGGGTCCAACGGCCAGTACGCCGAGGTCAACATCGACGGCGACACCATGGTCCTCCGGCGCAAGTCGCGCGACGGCTCTCAGCTACAATCTAGAACCGTCACCTTCGAGAGCCGCGTGCTCCGCGTCACAAACGGCAACGACAGCGGGACCGGCTCGCTCCGCTGGGCGCTCGAAGGGGCAAACAGCCGAAGCGGTCACGCCGCCATCGAGTTCGAGGTACCCACCGGCTTTGCCTACCTGTCTCCGACGGGACAGCTTCCGGCCCTCACCACACCCGTCACGATCCGTGGCTTCTCGCAGCCCAGCTCGCAGGCCTGCGACGCCTGGGGCAACGTGGCGATCAAGACGCAGCTCGACGGGTACCGCGCCGGGGGAGCCTCCGGCCTCTACTTCGGGCCGGGTTCGGAAGGCTCGGTGGTCAGTGGCCTCGCCGTCGTCAACTTCAGCGGTGCCGGCATCGCCATCGCGGCCGACGACGTGACGGTCGCGTGTAACAACATCGGGCTGGACTACAACGGGTACGTCTACCCCAACAGCGTCGGTGTCACGGTGAACGGCAGCCGCACCGTGATCGGTGGCCCCACCGCCCTCGACCGTAATGCCATCAGTGGCAACACCTTCGCCGGCATCGCGCTGGAGAGCGGCAACTACAGCAGCATCGCCTCGAACTGGATCGGCCTGGGGCGCGACCGCTCCAACAAAGGCAACGGCGGCGACGGCATCCTGGTGGCGTCGACGTCCAACGGCAACCTCATCGGCACGGTCAGCGGCTCCGTCGCGAATGCCGGGAACGTGATCGCCTTCAACGACGGCTTCGGGATCGCCGTCAACGGTGCCGACGACACCTCCATCCGCTATAACTCGATCGGCGTCACCGGCGCGGGACCGGGCGGCAACGCGCTCCACGGCGTGCTGGTGCACGGCGGCAGCGTCCGGACCCTCGTCGGCCAGGGCGGAGCAGGCAACACGATCTCGGCCAACGGGCTATGGGGCGTGGTCGTCGGGGGCGAGGGGACCGACCGGACCCACATCGCCGGCAACTTCATCGGCCTCTCGGACGACGGCGTCACGGACCGCGGCAACGGCGAGGCCGGGGTCCTCGTCTACGACGGTGCCACGAACACCATCATCGGCACGAACCTCGACGGGAGCAACGACGCGGCCGAGGGCAACACCATCGCGGCCAACGACCGCGAGGGCAACACCATCGGCGTCCAGAACGCAAACGTGCAGGTGATGGATGCCACGACGACCGGGACGATCATCCGGGGCAACCGCATCGGCACCCAGGCCAACGGGAACGCGCTCCCGGGCGGGGGCGGCGCGACGGGCGGCGTGCGCGGCGTCTTCGTGACGGCACCGGGCGTGATCATCGGCGGTCCCCAGTTCGCGGCCCCCAACATCATCGCAGGGCACCTCCACACGGGGATCGATACGAGGGGGCCGAGCCTCACCGTGCAGGGCAACTACATCGGCCTCGGGGCCGACGGCACGACGGCGCTCGGCAACGGTACCGGCATCCGGCTCGCCTCGGACTCCAACCTCATCGGCGGGGCGGCGGCGGCCGAGCGCAACCTCATCAGCGGCAACACCAGCATCGGCGTTCTGATCGAGGCCGGCCTCTTCAACACCGTCGGGTGGAACTGGATCGGGATGGGCGCGGACGGCAGCGACAAGGGCAACGGAAGCGACGGCATCCGGGTCCAGGGGTCAGGCGGCTCCAGCAGCATCGGCCGATGCTGCTACGGCACGACCACAGCCCCGGCTCCCAACGTGATCGCCTACAACGACGGGGTCGGGATCCTCCTCGACGGCTCCAGCAACAACCTGGTCGTCCACAACTACGTCGGTGTCGGCGCTGGTAATGCGCTCCACGGCGTGCAGATGATGAACGGTGCCCAGAACAACATCCTCGGCCTGCCGGATCAAGGCAACACCATCGCGGGCAACGGTCTCTGGGGCGTCATCATCGAGGGGGCCGGGACCACCGGCAACACCCTCCAGGGCAACCGCATCGGCACCGCGCCCGACGGCACCTCGCTCGACGGCAACGGCCGCGACGGCGTGCTGATCTTCAACGACGCCGATGGCAACACGGTCGGCGGCACCGCCGAGAGCGAGGGCAACACGATTGCCGGCAACGCCGAGAGCGGCGTCCAGGTCTCCGGCACCACCTTGACCGCCAACCTCGTCGTCGGCAACGCGATGTTTTCGAACGCAGGCCTCGGGATCGACCTCCAGGGCGACGGCTTCACGCCCAACGACCTGGACGACAGCGACTACGGGGCGAACGCGCTCCAGAACTTCCCCGAAGTGTCCGAGGCGAACCTCGCCGGATCGGCACTCACGCTCAGCTACCGCGTACCCTCGTCGCCGATCCACACGTTCTATCCGCTCCGCGTCGATGTCTACCTCGCCGACGCCGACCGCCAGGAGGGCGAGCGCTGGGTCGCCACCGACACCTACACCGTGGCCGACTACGACGCCTGCGGCAGCCCGCCGTGCGACAAGACCGTCACGGTCTCCGTCGCCGGTCTGACCGGGACCGAGGACGTTGTGGCAACGGCGACGACCGACCGGGGCGGCACGAGCGAGTTCTCGCCCGCCGTCGGCCTGAGCACCGGCCCGCTGGTGACCTTCACGCTGACGCCGACCAACCCGGCCCCGCCGGTCGTGGTGCAGCGCGGGCAGCGCTTCCGCTTCGACGCCACCACGACCGTCGCCGAGGGCGGACCGACGAGCCTCCAGTACTGGAGCGAGGCCGTCTTCCCCAACGGACGACGCTTCCTGGTCCTCGGCCCCATCACGGTGCAGCTCACGCCCGGGACCACGGGGAGTCGGAACCTCGGGCAGCGCGTCGACCCGCGCAACCCGTACGGGCAGACGTGGTACGTGATGAAGAACGGGACCTTCCCCAACGAGGTGGTCTCGGCCGACAGCTTCGCAATCACGGTGGTGCCCCCGGCGCTGGCCGCCACCGGCGAGGGCGGCAGCCCGGCCGCGCGCGGTGTAGCCCCGGGTGCCCTGGGCGCGGCCGGAGCCGCCACGCTCGGCGCGGCAGAAGCGCCTGCGCTGAGCCCCGCCGAGGTCGCCGCGCTCGCTGCGGCCCCCGAGATGTGGCTGGCTTACGACGCCGACGGCTCGCTCCTGGAAGCCGGTGCCGTGCTCGACCTCCGGGTCGAAGTCGCCGAAGCAGCAGACGAGACGGCGGAGACCGCAGGGGCCGAGACCGAGGCGGTCGCGTCGGAGGCGCTGCCCGAGGCGTTCGCGCTGGCGGCGGCCTACCCCAACCCGTTCGCAGACCGCGCCACGCTCGCCTTCGAGCTGCCGGAAGCGGCAACGGTGCGGCTCGTGGTCTACGACGTGCTCGGGCGCACCATGGCGGTGCTCGCCGACGAGGCCTTCAAGGCCGGTCGGCACACGGCGTCGCTGGAGGGGCGGGACCTGCCCTCGGGGACGTACCTGGTGCGGATGACGACCGACGGTGGGTTCAGCGCCACGCAGCGGCTCACGCGCCTGCGCTAGATCGGCACTCGCCGAATGCCGTGAGGTGGCCCCGCCTTCTTCGGAGGGTGGGGCCGCCCCGTTTCCCCTCGCCCGCTACATCTCGAAGAGACGTTCCAGCGCTACCTCGAATCCGCCGAGCAGCACCGATGCGACGTTCCCCTCGCCTCCTGCCTTCGTCGCCGTCCGGTAGCCGTCCTCCTCCAGCGCCAGCACCTCGACCGTCTGCCGCTCCGGGTCCACGATCCAGTATTCCCGCACGCCGGTGCGCTCGTAGACCTCGCGCTTCTGCGTGAGATCGTAGTACCCCGTGCTCGGCGAGAGCACCTCCACCACGAGGTCCGGCGCGCCTTCCAGCCCGCGCTTGGAGATCAGGTGCATCCGGTCCGCCGCAACGAAGACGAGGTCCGGCTGAAAGATGTGCGCGTCGTCGAAGAACACGTCGAAGGGCGAGAGGATGACTTCTCCTAGCCCCTCTCTTTCCACAAACACCCCCATCGTGCGGTTGAGACGAGAAACGATCCGTTGGTGACAGCTGGTCGGGGCAGGAGACATAACGAGGGTCCCATCGATGAGCTGGGCGAGGGTGCCCTCGGGGAAGGCGCGGAGGTCGGCCGCCGTCCGGTTCGGGATGATGCGGACCGTCGTCGTGTAGTCGTCGCGGGGCGAAGCGAGTGTCGTCGGCATAGGGGTCTCGCGGAAGGTGCTACATGTTGCGGCGGTACTGGCCGCCGACCTCGAAGAGGGCGGTGGTGATCTGCCCGAGCGAGCAGACGCGCGCCGTCTCCATCAGCTCGGCGAAGACGTTACCGCCCGCGCGCGCCACGGCCT
>JBBSMV010000031.1:0-16134 GCA_038232975.1 Rhodothermales bacterium | reverse complement strand
GATGCCCGAGCGCGCCTTCGACGTCGGCATCGCCGAGATGCACGGGGTCGTCTTCGCCGCCGGCCTCGCCACCCAGGGCATGAAGCCGTTCGTGGCGATCTACTCGACGTTCCTCCAGCGGGCCTACGACGGGGTGGTCCACGACGTGGCGCTCCAGGGCCTGCCGGTCGTCTTCTGCATGGACCGCGCGGGCCTCGCCGGGGCCGACGGCCCGACGCACCACGGCGCGCTCGACGTGGCCTTCATGCGCTGCGTGCAGAACATGGTCTGCGCCGCGCCGCTCGACGAGCAGGACCTCCGCGACCTGATGTTCACCGCCGCCGCCTACGACGGCGGCCCCTTCGCCATCCGCTACCCGCGCGGGGCCGCCACCGGGATGCCGCTCCGCAAGGGCTTCGAGGCGCTCGAGATCGGCCGGGGCCGCAAGATCGCCGACGGCACCGACCTCGCATTCCTGAGCTACGGCGCGATCGGGCAGTACGTGGCCGAGGCGCGCGAGCGCCTCCGTGCCCACGGCGTCGCGGCCGCCCACTACGACCTCCGCTTCTGCAAGCCGCTCGACGCGGCGCTGCTGACCGAGGTGTGTGCCACGTTCGACAAGGTGATTACGGTAGAGGACGGTGTGGTGACCGGCGGCGCGGGCACGGCCGTGCTCGAATGGCTGGCCGACCACGACGGGCCGCGCCCGGAGGTGCTGCGCCTCGGCCTGCCCGACCGCTTCGTCGAGCACGGCTCGCAGCGCGAGCTCCACGACGAGGTCGGGATCGGGCCGGGCGGCCTCGTGGACCACGCGCTGGCGTTTGTGGGGCAGGAGCACCACATCGAGGCGGCCTGAGCAGAGCCGCCCGAGCGCTCCTGAGCCGATGGCCCCTGGCCGTCCTTCCGTCTTCAGGCTCGCGGCGGCGTTACGAAAAGGACCCCTGCGAGCCGTCTATTGGCACCGCACCAGTCCGGTGCGGGCATAGGGATTGCAGGGGCACTGTCGCAGCTTTCCCTCTGTGATTTCCTGCTGTGGCATCGGCCCTTCCTCGCCACGAACAGACCGGCGGCTCGCGCTGCCCTCGTGTGCTTGGCACTCAGGTTCAGGCACCGGGTGCCTTGCTGGAACGCTGCCTGTTCCCCACTCGCCTCCCCCGAAACAAGCCCTAGTCGGTCGGTCCACGCCTTATGAACGAGCGGCCCCCCGCCCCGCCTTTGCTGCCGCCCCTCGCGGACCTGCCCCTCGCGGAACCGCCACGGGCAGCCCCGCCGCCGCCGACTGAGCTGTGGATAGACCCGCCGCAGACAGACTCGCCACGGGCAATCCCGCCACGGGCGGATTCGCCGCGGACGGTCCCACCGCGGACGGCCCCGCCTCCGTTTACCCGGCCGGCCTCGCGGACAGCCCCGCCTCCGTTCGCCCGGCCAGCGCCGCGCGCGGCACCGGGCTTTCGGCTTCATCCGCTAGCGTTCGTGGGGATGCTCGCCCTGGCACTGCTCGTCGGCGTCGCGCTCCTGCTCCTTTCGCGGGGTGAGCCGGAGGAGCTGACCGATGCGGAGGTCGAGGCCCTCGTGCGTGCGGCCCCGCCCGCCCAGTCCGCCCCGCCGCTGCCGACCCGCTGGGCGACGCCGACCCACCCGGCCGCGCTGCACCTCACGACGGAGCCGGCTGGGGCGATGGTCACGCTCGACGGCGAGCCCGTGGGCCGCACGCCGCTCCACCTCGACGGCCTGCGCCCCACCTTCTACACCGTCACTCTGCGCCTGCCTGACCACGCCCCGCTGGACACCTCGCTCTACCTCGCCAGCAGCTCGGTCCTCGCCCTCGACGTGGCGCTGCCCGCGCTCCTCCAGACGGACGCAGTGCGCGCCGACGCGGTGCGTGCCGACGCGATGCCGGTCGAGCCGGTGCCAACGGCAAGACGGGAGCCGGCGAGGCACGACGCGCTGCCTCGCGCCGGGGTGCACGCGGATCGCCGGGGGACCCCATCGGGTGGCGGCGCTGCCCCCGCCCGGCCTGCGCCCAGGCCAGAGGCCCCTACGCCGAAAGCGCCGCCCTTTGCCAGTGCCTCGCCCGAGGTGCTCCGCCGCGTGAGCCACACCGGCTCGCTCTACCTGACCTCGACCCCGGCGGGCGCAGAGGTGCACCTGAATGGGGTAGCCCGCGGACGCACCCCGCTCTCGCTGAGCGGCCTCCGCCCCGGCCCCTACGTCGTCACGCTGTCGCTGCCGGGCCGGCCTCTGCTCTCCTACCACCCCGAGGTGACGGCTCAAGCCGTTTCTGTGGTCACCGCCACCTTCGCAGCAGAGTAAATGCTGAGAGTAAATGCTGGTGGTGCGTGCGGGCGCTCTGCGGAGGCACTGGAGGTCAGCCTCACGGCCACAATTCTTTCGGTAGGCTCCGCGTTCACGCAGCACGCCCTCCGCTCTGAGGGCGTCTTCTGGCTGGAGCGGCATCCGCAGAGCCGCCCGACCTCCGGAGATTTCGGAGCGCGGCCGGGGCGGTTCTATAGCCTTGCGTTTTTTCGCTGAATGTCTTACTCTCCCGGCGAAGAACCCCTGGCTAGAGGACGCCCTTCGTTACATTTGTTCAGTCTATACCTCCGTGTGCCCGACCGGCGGGGCTGCTTGCTGTAGTACCGATTGCTGTAGTACCGATTGCTGTAGTACCGAGCAGTTGCTGTAGTACCGAGCAGCCGGTCGTGCGTCTAGAGCGACACAGGCTACCGAGCGACGTTTCACGCAGCACACCATGACACAACCTGAGCGGCCGGTCGGCACGCAGCGCCGCATCCCGGCCGGTACCTTCGAGAGTGCGGACGGGCCGAACTACGCGCTGCCCGGCGTCCCGCGCCTTTCGCCGCCCCCCCCGCCGCGCATCCCGCCGCCGCTGCTGTTCGGGGTTCTGCTCGCGCTCCTCGTCGGGGCGGGCGGGTTCCTGCTGGTCTCGTCGCGTCCCACCCCGGAGGACGAGCTCACGGCCGAGGAGCTGACCACGCTCCTCCGCGAGCAGGAGCAAACGACGCGCGCGCCAGCCGTGGCAGTCGCCGAGCCACGCTCCGGCTCGGCGGTGCTGGAAGTGGAGACGCTGCCCGCCGGGGCCACCGTCTCGCTCGACGAGGCCTTTGCCGGGAGGACCCCGCTCCGCCGCGACCGGCTCGCCGCCCAGTGGTACGTCGTCTCGGTTCGGAAGGACGGCTACCAGCCGGTCGACACCCTCGTCCACCTCGACCCGGAGGGGGTCGCGCGGCTCGCGCTGTCGCTCACGCCCTCCAGCCCGGACGACCGGCCCGCCGGCACCGAGTTCGCCTCCGGCGGTGCCAGCCTCGCGCGCGGCGACGCGGCCTCCTCGGAGGCGGTCACGCGGCCCGCGTCTCCGATACGCATCCTCCCGACCCCGCAGGCCCAACCCGCCCAGCCTACACCGACGCCCGAGCGCGCTGCGCCCCCACCCCCCCGCGAACCGGTCGTCCGCGAAGCGACCGTCGGGTCGCTCCAGGTGAACTCGGAGCCGGCCGGGGTGCCCGTCACACTCGACGGCCGGAGCGTCGGGACGACGCCGCTGCGCCTGGGCAGCGTCGCCGTAGGCCGCCACACCGTAGCCCTCACCGCCCCCGGCGGCGAGACGCGCTCGTTCCAGGTGAACATCGAGGCCGGGCAACGCAACGTCGTGGAGGCCACGCTGCCCGTAGCGGCGGCCCCCCGGAGCGGGACGCTGAGCATCGTCGTCAAGCCCTGGGGATCCATCTACGTCGACGGGACGCTGCGGGCGCGCGACACGGACCTCCGCTACGAGGTGGAGCTGCCCGCCGGCACGCACCGCGTCCGGGTCGAGCACCCCACCCTCGGCACCTGGGAGCGCAAGGTGGAGATCGTCCCCGGCCGGCCGACCGCGCTGACGGCCGACCTGAGCTACTGACGGCACACCGAACTACCGACGGCACCGATGAGCTGGTGCCGTGTTGCCGCGCGCGCGTAGCTTCCGGGGTATGAACGTGCTCTCTGCACCGCCCCCTGGATTCAGCCTCGCGTCTCGGCGCGGGCTGCCGGTGTTGCTGCTCGCCCTGTGGGCAGCGGCTCCCGCCCTCGCCCAGCCGGCCTCGCCGTGCGTCGCCACGCTCGAGGTCGCCCAGGCGAACTACGTCAACCAGGAGTTCGCCCAGGCCGAAGCCCTCCTGCGCGAGTGCCTGAACCGGCCCGACATGGACGACCAGACGGCCATCGCCGTCCACCGGCTGCTCACCCTCGTCTACCTCCGGCAGGACGACCTCGCCGAGGCGCGGCAGAGCGTCGTCCGGCTCCTCGGGGTCTCGTTCGAGTACGAGCCCGACCCGGTGGAGGACCCGCCGGCCTACGTCGCGCTCGTCGAGTCCATCAAGGAGCAACTCCGCGTCGAGCGCGAGGCGGTGGCCCTCCCGGAGGAGCCAGTCCCCCCGGAGGAGGTGCCCCGAGACTCCGTCGCCGTTCCCGCCCCGCTCCCCGTGCTCCCTCCGCCGCCGGTCGAAGCGGTCAGAGCCTACCGGGCGGGGCCGGCGCTCCACGCTTACGCTACGGTGGGGGCCGGGAGCTACGGCGGCGAGCGAGGCCGTGCCGCCGACTGGCTCGTCGGGGAGTTCACCGCCAACTCGGGCGTCACGCTGAGCCTCGGGGCCAGCTTCTGCCTGAACCCGACCGTGGCCGCGGCCCTGACCTACCGGCTGCACCACATCCCCCGGCTCCTCACGCTGCGCTCCGCCGACCGGAACAGCCCCGTCATGGCCGACCGGGAGAACCCGATCCGGGAGGACGACTCCAGCAAGTGGGTCCACCTCGTCGCGCTCCTCGGCCGTGCCTACTACCGGCCGCTCGGCCGGTCGGCCTCCTACGTGGACCTCGGCGTGAGTGCCTCCGTCAGCCGCATCAACGGGAACACGCGCACCGGCTTCGGTCCTCGGGGCGGCGTCGGCCTCGACGTGGCCGTGACGCCGGAGATCGGGGCCTTTCTGGAGATGAGCGCTACGATCATCCTCCCCGGCGACGCCGTGGACCACATCGCCACGAGCGGAGGCAGCGACATCCTCACGTTCGCCGAGGTCGGAGTGCGCTACCGCCTCAAAGCCTGGTAGGCCGGCCGCGCGCTCGAAACTTCCCGGCCCTCGCTGGGATTAACGGCGCGCCCCACGCGCCTCCCTCCGCCCATGCTCTTTTCCGATCTCCCCGCCGACGCCCGCGTCTGGGTCTTCACCGCCGACCGGACCCTCGGCGACGCCGACGAGGAGCGGCTGCTGGGTGCCGTCGGCCAGTTCGCCGCGCAGTGGACCTCGCACGGGCGGCCGGTGCCGGGCGAGGCTGCCCTCCTGCACGGCCGCTTCCTCGTCGTCGCCGCGCACCTGCCCGGCGGGGTGTCGGGCTGCGGGATCGACAGCATGACGCGCGCCGTCGAGGAGGCCGGGCGCGCCGCCGGGGGCGGGTGGCTCGGCGGGCTGCACGTCGCCTGGCGCGACGCCGACGGCGCAGTGCAGGCCCGCCCGCGCGCCGACTTCCGGCGGCAGGTCCGCGCCGGGGCCGTCACCGCCGCGACGCCCGTCTTCGTCACGACCGTGGAGACCCTCGGCGACCTCCGCGACGGCGGCCTCGAACGGCCCGCCGGGTCGAGCTGGCACGCGCGCGCCTTCCGGCTCCCCACGCCGGCCTGACCCCTCCGCCTCGTGTCTCCCCCCGGCTTCACCGAGAAGATCGCCGACCGCCTGGCCCGGATGGAGGGGGCGCAGCGCGAAATCCTCGTGGCCGGCCTCGCCCTGCTGCTGCTCGTCATCATCGGCACCGTCGGCTACGAGCTGATCGAGGGGATGAGCGCGCTCGACGGGCTCTACATGACCTTCATCACGCTGACGACCATCGGGTTCGGCGAGGTGGACCCGCTCTCCGGCACGGGCAAGGTCTTCACGATCGTCATCTCTATATTCGGGATCGGGATCGTCGCCTTCGTAGCGACGCGGACCGCCCAGGTCCTCGTCCGCTACCAGCACCTCCACCAACGGTTCATGCAACGCAAGATAGACCGCCTCCAGGGCCACTACGTCGTCTGCGGCTACGGCCGCCTCGGCCGCCGCATCATCGCCGACCTCGCTGAGGCCGGGCGCAGCTTCGTCGTGATCGAGCGCGACCCGGAGCGGGTCCTGAACATCGACGCGGCGGGCTACCTCTACGTCGAGGGCGACGCCGAGGAGGAGCGCACGCTGCGCGCGGCCGGCGTCGAGCGCGCCGAGGGGCTGGTGCTCACGCTGCCCGAGGACAGCGCCAACGTCTTCGTCGCGCTGACGGCCAAAGAGATGCACCCCGGCGTCTTCACCCTGGCGCGCACCAACCAGCACCGCAACACCCGCAAGCTGCTCCGCGCAGGCGTCGACAAGGTGATCTCGCCCTACGAGATCGGGGCCGACCGCATGGCGCAGGTGATCCTCCGGCCCTACGTGGACCAGTTCATGGAGCAGGTCCTCCACGTCGGCGCGCTCGACCTGCGCATGGAGGAGGTCCGCATCGAGCCAGGGTCGCTGCTCGACGGCCGCTCGCTGGCCGAGAGCGACTTCCGCAACCGCTTCAACGCCGTCGTGATCGCCCTGCTGAACGAGGACACGGGGCAGTGGCGCTTCAACCCCACCCCGACCGCGCCGATGGACGCCGGGGACATCCTGATCGTCCTCGGCGACCGCGACATGATCGAGCGGCTGCGGAGCGAGGGCTGCGCGCCGGTCGAGGCCGGCCCCCGCCGCGCCCACTCCGAATCGTGACGCCGCACGTACTCCGAGCCGTGACGCTGCGGACCCGGCGGTGCTCCCGCGCGTACACCGGCCGCCTTACCCACCCTACGTCTCTGCCATGCGAAACGCCCTGCTCCTCCTCCTGCTCAGCGCGCTCGTGCTCGCACCGGACGTGCTCATCGCCGAGGCGCAGGCGCAGGAGACCACCCACTTCCGCCAGAAGAACATCGCCGAGGTGATCGAGCGGCGCAGCGGCGACCTCGACGACGTGCCGGAGGTCTACTACGACTACTACGTCGTCCGCAACGACTCGCGCCTCGAGGCTCGCCTGAAGCTCTACCGCCGCTACGGCGAGGACAACAAGGGCCTCCTCCAGCTCCTCAACCGCAACGACCTCGAGAACCTCCGCCCCGGCGACACCCTCGTCGTCCCGACCGACCTGGCGCTCGACTTCCGGGCCTACTCGCCGTTCCCGCGCGACTACCCCGGCGCGCGCGGCATCGAGAAGCTCGTTGTGCTCGACAAGAGCGTGCAGGCGTTCGGGGCCTACGAGTGGGGCCGCCTCGCCCGCTGGGGCATCATCAACACCGGCACCGAGAGCGCGCGCACGCCGAGCGGCCGCTTCAACGTCAACTGGAAGCAGGACCACCGCGTCTCGACGCTCAGCCCGGGCTACGGCTCCGACGCCCCCGGGGCCGAGCTGTGGGAGATGTACTGGGTGATGAACATCCACGAGACGCGCGGCATCCACCTCCACCAGTACGCCCTCCCGATGGGCGGCCCGGCGAGCCACGGCTGCGTCCGCCTCTCCGACCCCGACGCCCGCTGGCTCTACGGCTGGACCGACACCTGGCAGAAAACCGGCGGCGACGACATCTCGTCCGTCGGCGCGACGATCAACGAGCAGGGCACGATGGTGCTCGTGATCGGGCACGACATCGTGGGGCAGCCCAGCCCGTTCGTCTTCCGCTCGGCCTATCCGGTGCTGCGGCGGGTCCGCCTCCCGGCCTCGCCCTACGACGTCCCGGCCGGCACCCCGCAGCAGGAAGCCTTCGACCGCTTCCGGGGCTGAGACTCGTTCTATGCGGAGGCTCTTTTTAGAGCGACCAGCCGTCGAACGGGAGGCCCGTCACCGCGCGCAGCTTCTCCACCTCCGGCCCGAGGCGTTCGACGAGGTAGGCCCGGTCCTCGTCCGATAGCTGGGGCCTCTCGATGGGGCGGCGTGCCGTGACGCTCTCCGGCAGAACACGGCCGAGCAGCCGGCGCGCGCGCGGGCTTTTCACCCGCTCCTCCAGCACCGACGGGCGCGTCTTGCCGGCGCTGACGTGGTACTGTTTTTCGAAGCCCTCGGACTCGAACGCGGACACCCCGATAAACTCGAAGATGCGTTGCAGGACCTCGGCCGTGCTCTGTCTCAGCTCCTCCGACGTGGGGAACAGGAACTGGTCGAGCGAGAAGTGCTGGAGGTACGGTTCGAGCTGGTAGTGGTAGGAGCTCGTCAGCAGGTGGGGCTCCGCCTGGGGGCTTCGGATGAACTGCGAGAACGACCGGCGTACGCGCCCTCTGGCTGTGTTGTGGATGTAGCCCGAGACGAAGCGGTCGATGGGATCGCGCAGGAGGTAGAGGAGCCGCACGTCTGGGTTGGCCTCGCAGATGAGCCGAGGCACCTCGTCGCTGAAGCGGTGCCGCTTGGTGTAATCGGGTGAGACATCCCCGTAGGCTTTCGCTTCCTCCTGGAAGAGGCTGCGGTACCAGTCGAACCCGCGGCGGTACCCCCCTCCTTTGACCGGGATAAAGAAGTTGCACTCTTTCTCCGCCGTCATAGTTACTTCGGGGTGCATCTCGAGGTAACGGTGGAGGCTCGAGGTACCCCCCTTCATCGTTCCTATCACGGAGAACGTCGGGACGGTAGCAGCCATGCGTGTCTTTTGGTAGCTGGAGGAAGAGCTTCGGCAGCGGATGCTTCGACACAAGATAGAGTAGCCTGGAGCGACGGTGTAAGATATAGCCTGGAATGCACAGCCTCATTGGATGATCGCCCTTCGCGCCCTGTATCTTCGCTCCAAGCCCGTTTCCCCTCTCATCCAGCTTCCTCGTAGCCCTTGGAAACGTTCCTATTCTTCTTCGGCCTGTCAGAGCGTCCTTACGCTGATTCCTTGTCTCGGGCTGGCGAGCACCTCACCCGTGTGATTCCCGACGCGGGCGTTCCGCTGCAAACGACCACGACGCTCCTCGGAGGGGCGAACGCCGGCTGGTGCCGGGTCGAGCCGCGTGGGACGCTGGGCCTGCCGGTGCTCGACGAGTACGTTGCGAGGAAAAGGCCGTCCTCGTGTTCGGCGATCTGGTAGGGGTGCCGGGGGATCAGACCGCTGCCCGGATCGCGCAGGCGGGAGCCGAGGCCGCCTCGGAGCTGGACGGCTCCTTCGGGGCGGTGTTCGTCCAGCGGCCCACCGGGCGCGTCAGCCTGCTGACGGACAGCATCGGCGCGCGCGCGCTGAGGCCGAGCGGATCACGCTGGTGCAGGACACCCTCTCAGCGCACACTGCTGCTCGACGTGGCCCACCGCGAGTTCACATTCTTCTCCTTCACGTTCTACCCGACGGACGCCTTCCTCCTGCTCCTCTTCGGGATCACGGCGCTCGTCAGCATCGCGCTTCTGAGGGCGCTCCTCGGACGGGTGTGGTGCGGGTGGAGCTGCCCGCAGACGGTCTACCTCGAGTTCGTCTACCGCCCGAGCGGCTCATCGAGGGGAAAGGAGCACGTCCGCAAGCGCTGCGACGGGGGGCCGTGGACGCTCGACAAGGCGTCGCCGGCATTGGGGTGGCGGCGCTCGGGTCGTTCGTGCTCCTGCTCCTCTTCGCCCTGACGCTGGGGGTGTTCTAGCTGGTTCGGCGGGCGCGCTCAGGGCAGGCAGAGCAGGCCGTGCCCACCGGCGCTCGCGGGGCTGGGCAGGGCGAGGGCCGCAGCAGCACGCGCGACCGGAGACGATCCGGCACGCGCGGCCGTGCTCGCCCGTGGCTCTTCGGCAGGAAGGTCCGTAGGCGAGAGCGGTGGTTGGGAGAGCCGCTGCGGCAAGGCCGACCACACGACGTGTTAGACGAAGAGGATGCGTAGTCCGGCCCGCGTGGGCTTGTTTGCCCAGACTTCGCCCGCCGCCACGCCGAGGGTGCGTTAACTTCGGGCGTCTCCCGGCCCCACCCTCTCTGCCTCTCCGATGAACTTCTGCGTCTGCATCAAGCAGGTCCCCGACGTCTCGGCCCCCATCCAGGTCCGCGGCGGCGAGCTCGTGATGGACGCCGGCCGCGTGGTGCTCAACGCCTACGACGCGAGCGCCATCGAGGAGGCCCTCGTGCTTACCGAGGAGCACGGCGGCGAGGTGGACGTCCTGCTCATCGGGCCGGAGCGCGCGACGGAGACCATCCGCAAGGCCCTCGCGATGGGCGCGGCACGCGGCACCCACCTCGTCGTGCCCGAGGAGGCGGAGCTGGACTCCGCCGCCGTCTCGGCCCTCCTCGCCCGCCACCTCGAAGGCAAGGGCTACGACGTGATCGCTACCGGCAAGCAGGCGCAGGACACCGACGCCGGCCTCGCCGGCTCGATGCTCGCCGAGCGCCTCGGCCTCCCCTACGCCACGAACGCCGTCGGCCTCGCCGTCGAAGACGACGTGCTCGTCGTGACGCGGCAGGGTGACGGCGGGCAGGAAGTCATCGCACTGCCGACGCCGTGCCTCGTGACGTGCTCCAACGACATGAACGACCCGCGCATCCCGAAGCTCAAGGGCGTCATGGCGGCCAAGAAGAAGCCCGTCGAGACTGTCGCCGTGGACGAGGTGCCCGCCGCCTCGGTGCGCGTGCTCCGCTACGAGCCGGTGCCTCAGCGCGAGCCGGGCGAAACCATCGAGGGCGAGCCGGCCGAGCAAGCTGCCGAGGTCGTCCGCCGCCTCCACGAAGCGAGCGTGCTCTGAGTGTGGGAGGATGGGGGTGTGAGGGTGTGGGCGTATGCCCCCCGCCCCCATCCTCCCTCCCTCCCATCCCCCCAACCCCGAACCATGCCTACGATCCTCAGCTTCGTCGCCCTCTCAAACGGGCAGCTCACGCGGGCCTCGCTCGAAGTGCTCACGCGGTGCCGCGCCCTCGCCGCCGAGCAGGGCGCGGACCTCGCTGCGGTCGTGCTCGCGCCGAACGCTGGGGCCGCCGGGGCCGCCGCCGAGGCCGCGCAGCGCTACGGAGCGCAGACCGTCTACACCGTCGCCGATCCCGCCTTCGAGCACGCGCTCAACGCGCCGGTCTTGCAAGCTCTCGAAGCGGTGATCGAGAAGGCGCAGCCGAGCCTCGTCGCCTTCCCCTCGACCGAGGGCGTGAAAGACGTCCTCGGCGCGCTCGCGGTGCGGACGGGCGGCGCGGTCGTCGCAGACGTGGCCGAGTTCGAGATGAAAGACGGCGGCGTCGAGGCGCTGCGGCCGGTGATGGCGGCGAAGTTTCTGGCGCGGACGCGCGCCGAGGCCGCGGCGGGCACGCCGGTCCTAGTCTCGGTCCGCAGCGGCTCCTACGTCGCCGAGGAGTCGCCGGTGGCGGGCACGGTCGAGGCCGTCGCGCTGGAGAGCCGCCGCCCGCAGCAGACGCTCCGCGAGGTCGTGGCCGGCGTCGCGGGCGGGGTGGACCTCGCGGACGCCCGCGTCGTCGTCGCCGCCGGGCGCGGGGTGAAGGACGACGCGGCCCGGCGGCTCGTCGAGGAGCTGGCCGAGGTGACGGGGGCCGCCATCGGCGCGAGCCGGGCCGTCGTCGAGACGGGGATGTTCCCGGCGACGGCGCAGATCGGGCAGACCGGCAAGGTCGTCTCGCCCGAGGTCTACTTCGCCGTCGGCGTCTCGGGCGCGATCCAGCACGTCGCCGGCATGAGCAACAGCCGCATCATCGTCGCCGTCAACAACAACGCCGACGCGCCGATCTTCGACGTGGCGACCTACGGCCTCGTCGGCGACCTCTACGAGGTGCTGCCCGCGCTCATCGCCGAGATCAAGAACAGCAGCGCGTGATTCGTGATTCGTGAGAACGTGTGACCCACGGTCGCGCCCGAAATCACGAACCACGAATCACGCATCACGAGCCTATGGACGAGCGCTTCGACTGCATCATCGTCGGCGGCGGGCCGGCCGGCCTCGCGGCGGCGATGACCCTGGCCCGCGCCGACGCCCGCTTCCTCCTCCTCGAGCGCGGCGAGTGGAGCGGCGCGAAGAACGTCTCCGGCGGCGTCCTCTGGGGCCGCGACCTCGCCCGCCTCGTCCCCGGCTACTGGGAGGAGGAGGACGCCGGCTGGGAGCGCTTCGTCAACCACCGCCGCCTCACGTTCATGGATGCGGGGGCAGCCTTCTCGCTCGATTTCAAGAGCGACCACTTCGACGCGCCCCCCTACTCCGGCGTCACCGTCCTCCGCGCGCGCTTCGACGCGTGGCTCGCCTCGAAGGTGCAGGAGGCGATAGACGCGAGCGCGGCGGCCGACGAGTCGCTCCTCGCCACCGACATTCTCGTTGAGGAGGTCATCAAGGAGAACGGGAAGGTCGTCGGCATCCGCGCGGGCGGCGAGGCGTTCTACGCCGACTGCGTGATCCTCGCCGAGGGCGTCAACAACCTGCTCACCCGGCAGGTCGGGCTGCAGACGAAGTACGTCCCGGCCGAAGGGCTGGCCGTCGGGGTCAAAGAGGTCATCCGCTTCGAGCAGAGCGTGCTCGAAGACCGCTTCCAGCTCAGCGCCCGCAGCGGGCTGTCGAACGAGGTCGTCGGCTACGCCTCGGGCGGGGTCGAGGGCGGCGGGTTCCTCTACACCAACCGCGAGTCGGTCTCGGTCGGCCTCGTCCTCGGGATGGCCGACCTGCGGCGGTCCGGGCTGAAGCCCTACGACCTCCTCAACCAGTTCAAGACCCACCCCGCCGTGGCCGACGCGCTCCGGGGCGGCGAGGTGCTGGAGTATTCGGCCAAGGTCGTCTCGACGGGCGACATGCGCGTGATGCCGCGCGAGGTCTACGCCGACGGCGTGCTGATCGCGGGCGAGGCGGCGAACCTCGTGCTCAACGCGGGGCGGGCGATCCAGGGGATGGACTACGCGATGCGCTCAGGCATCCTCGCCGCCGAGACCGTCATCGAGGCGAAGCAGGCCGGCACTTTCAGCGGGGCGTTCTTGCAGCACTACCGCGCCGCGCTCGACAACTCCTACGTGATGCAGGACCTGCGCGGCTTCCAGCAGGCCGTCCAGGTCCTCCACAGCCCGGCGATGTTCACGGCCGTCCCGCGCCTCGTCTGCGATTTTGGCCGGGAGTTCTTCACCGTCGACAACCGCCCGACGCGCAAGGCGTACCAGATCCTCCGCGACGTGCGGCGCGAGCACATGAGCTACTGGGACCTCGTCCGGCTCGGCTCCCGCGCCGCGCGTTCTCTCTGAAACGTAAAACGTAAGGGTGCTCTGCTGAGACGCCTCGCTGCCGGCACCCTTACGTTTTACGTTTCACGCATTACAACGTCATGCCCGACGACATCAAAACCCTGAGCATCGCCGAGCGCCTCGGCACCGTCGCCTACCGCAACCAGGGCCGCGCCGAGGCGAGGCCACACATCCTCGTCGAGACCGACATCTGCAACACCGTCTGCCCGCACCAGTGCACGACCTACGTCTGCCCGGCCAACTGCTACACGGTGGACGAGCGCGGCCTGGTGCATTTCCAGTTCGAGGACTGCATCGAGTGCGGGACCTGCATGTACGCCTGCGACCAGGGGGCCGTCACCTGGCGCTACCCCGACCCCGAGGACGGCCGCGGCGTGAACTGGAACCTGGGCTAGACTCCCCCGGCCCCGTCTAGGTGCCCTACGCGCCATGCTGGACGCTCTCACCTGGGAAGCCTGGACCACGCTCGGGGTCATCGTCCTCGTTCTGGCGGCGCTCGTCCGGGGTGTCGGGCGGCCGGACCTGACCCTGCTGGGCAGCCTAGCCCCGCTCCTGGTGCTCGGCATCCTCTCGCCGGAGGAGGCCTTCGCCGGGCTCTCCAACAGCGCCGTGCTGACGGTCGCCGCCCTCTTCGTCGTCGCCGCCGGGGTGCAGCACACCGGGGCACTGGGGTTCGCCGACCGCCTGTTTTTCCCCCGGTCTTCGAGCACGCGGCGGGCCACGGCCCAGCTCATGGGGATGACGGCGGCGATGTCGGCGTTCCTCAACAACACGCCCGTCGTGGCGATGCTCATCCCCCGCGTCCAGGCGTGGTGCGAGACGCACGGCGTGCCGCCATCGAAGCTGATGATCCCGCTCTCCTACGCGTCTATTGTGGGGGGCATGACGACGCTCATCGGCACGTCGACGAACCTCCTTGTCTCCGGGTTGATGGAGGCGTCGGGCGTGGAGGGGCTGGGGCTGTTCGACCTGGCGTGGGCCGGAGTCCCGGCCGCGCTCGCTGTCCTGGCCTATTTCGCCCTCGTCGGGCACCGCTTCCTCCCGGACCGCAGCCGGCCGGCGGAGTCGATCGAGGAGGATCTGGCGGACTGCCTGTTCGAGGTGCGCGTGGCGGCCTCCCCGCTCGCCGGGCAGACGGTCGAGGCCGCCGGGCTGCGCGCCCTCGGCGACGCCTACCTCGTCCACGTTCAGACGGGCGACGCGCTCATCGCAGCCACCCCAGACACGGTGCTGCGCGCGGGCGACGTGCTCACGTTCCGCGGCAGCACCCGCCACCTCGACACCGTCCTCCAGCGGCCGGGGCTTCAGCGGGTCGCCGAGCCGGTGGACGTGGCGGCCGGTGCCGCGCTGCCGCTCTACGAGGCGGTCGTCGCGCCATCGTCCGAGCTGGTAGGGCGCAGCCTGAGCGAGATCGGCTTCCGCGAGCGCTACCACGGCGTCGTGCTCGGGGTGCGCCGTCAGGACGCCTCGGTCTCGGGCGCGCTCGGGCACGTCCCCATCGAGGCAGGCGACCTCCTCTTCATCGAGGCCGCCGACGGGTTCGACCGGGAGTGGAACCAGCGCCGGGACGAGTTCTACCTCGTCGCCCTGCGCCGCACCGGGGAGCCGCCGCAGCCCCGACAGCCGCGCGGGAAGGGACCGCTCGCGCTGGGAATCCTGCTGGCCGTCGTCGCGGTGGCGGCGCTCGACCTCGCCCCCATCGTGATCACGTCGTTCGTCGGGGCCCTCGCCGTCGTCGCTACGGGGTGCCTCGGGGGGCGCGAAGCCCGCCAGGCCGTAGACGTGCCGGTGCTCCTCGTCATCGCTGCGGCGCTCGGGCTGGGCAAAGCCATCGAAACGACCGGCCTCGCGGCGGCTGTAGCGGGCGGCCTCGTGGCGCAGTCGGCGGGCTGGGGGCCGATGGGGGTCGTCGTCGCCGTCTACCTAGCGACGAGCCTGCTGACGGAGATGATCACTAACAACGCTGCCGCCGCGCTCATGATCGGCGTGGGGCTGGCCGCGGCCCCCAGCCTGGGGGTGCCGCCCGAGGCGTTCGGCGTGGCCGTCGCGGTCGCGGCGTCGGCGAGCTTTCTGACGCCCATCGGCTACCAGACCAACCTCATGGTGATGGCCGCCGGCGGCTACCGCTTCGGCGACTACTTCCGCATCGGCCTCGCCGCAAACCTCATCGTAGGCGTCGTATCCCTGCTGATGATCTGGGCGGTGTGGCTCTGAGACCCTGCTTATGAAGTTCGAAAGCTGAGTCATCTCCGCACAGACACGCGTGTCGTAGGCGGGGACCCATACACGGCATCCACTCTGCTCCTTCATCTGATGGGTTCCCGCTTGCGCGGAAATGGCTGTAAGGAGAGGGGACGCAAAACTTCATAGACAAGCTCTGAGGGCAGAGGGAGAGCAGCGGGGGCGGCTCCGCCCTGTGCGTACTTTTGAGTAAAGCGAGTCCCCCGCCGGGCATAGTGCGAACTGGATGCCCGGGTGGGAGTGAAAAGCCCGTGCGCCCTCCCTGTCCTTCGGCCCCGCTCCGACCACCAGCCCTCCGACAACGAACCCATTCTCATGGCGAAGACCCACTTCAACACCGACGACGCGCTCCTCTTCGAGCAAATGCTGAGCGAGGAGGACCGGCTAGTCATGCAGTCCGCGCGCGACTACGCGCAGCAGAACCTGGAGCCGCGCGCGCTCGAAGGCAACCAGGACGAGGTCTTCCACAACGCCATCCCCGGCGAGATGGCCGAGATGGGCCTCCTCGGCGCGACGATCCCTGAGGAGTACGGCGGCCTCGGCGCGAGCTACACCGCCTACGGCCTCATCGCCCGCGAGCTCGAGCGCGTGGACTCAGGCTACCGCTCGTTCGCCAGCGTGCAGTCGTCGCTCGTGATGTACCCGATCCACGACTTCGGCACCGAGGAGCAGCGCGAGCGCTTCCTCCCGAAGCTCGCCTCGGCCGAGATGATCGGCTGCTTCGGGCTGACCGAGCCCG
>JBBSMV010000030.1:0-16167 GCA_038232975.1 Rhodothermales bacterium | reverse complement strand
CCGATGCGATCGCCGACGCCGCTAGCCGCGTCGCCGACGGGGCGCTCGACGATGCCTTCGTGCTCGACATCTTCCAGACTGGGAGCGGCACATCGCCCAACATGAACGCCAACGAGGTCATCGCCCGCGTCGCCTCGGAGGCGGTGGACGCCGACCACGCCGTCCACCCCAACGACGACGTCAACATGGGGCAGTCGTCGAACGACGTGATCCCGACGGCGATGCACGTCGCCGCCCGTGTCGGGATCGAGAAAGAGTTGATCCCGGCGCTGGAGCGGCTCGGGCGGGCGCTCGAAGACAAGGCCGAGGCGTTCGACGACGTGCTCAAGAGCGGGCGGACGCACCTCATGGACGCGACCCCGGTCCGGCTCGGGCAGGAGTTCGGCGGCTACGCCTCACAGGTCGCCCACGGCATCCGGCGGCTCTGCAACGCCTCGGAGGAGCTGGCCGAGCTGGCCCTCGGCGGGACGGCCGTCGGGACCGGGATCAACCGGCACCCGGACTTCCCGCGCCTCGCCATCGCCGGCATCTCGGAGGCGACGGGGCTGGCCTTCCGCGAGGCCGAGAACCACTTCGAGGCGCAGGCCGCGAAGGATGCCTACGTCTCGGCCTCGGGCGCGCTCAACACGCTGGCCGTCTCGCTCATGAAGATCGCCAACGACCTCCGCCACCTCTCGTCCGGCCCGACGAGCGGGCTGGCCGAGATCCAGCTTCCCGTCGTCCAGCCCGGAAGCTCGATCATGCCGGGTAAGGTCAACCCCGTGCTCTCGGAGGCGCTGATGATGGTCTGCGCCCGCGTGATGGGCAACCACACCACCGTCACCGTCGGCGGGCAGCACGGCAACTTCGAGCTCAACGTGATGATGCCGGTGATGGCTTATGCCCTGATCGAGAGCATCGAGATTCTGGCGGGCGGCTGCGACGCCTTCCGCGCGCGCTGCGTCGAGGGCATCGAGGCCAACCGCGCGCGCTGCCGCGAGCTGCTCGAGAAGAACCCCTCGATTGCGACCGCGCTCAACGACGCCATCGGCTACGACGCGGCCTCGAAGATCGCCAAGCAGGCCGCCGCCGAGAGCCGCTCCGTCCGCGCCGTGCTCGAAGAGACCGACCTCATCCCGGCCGCTGAGCTCGACGCCGTCCTCGACGTGCGCTCGATGACGGAGCCGGGGATTCCGGGACGGTAGGGCTGAGTGAGGGGGTGGGGGGATGGGGGGGTGAGAGGTTGGGGGGTGGGGGTTCGCTACCCCGTCGCCGCTGTCCCCCCAGCCTCCCGACCGCCCTCCCCCCAAAGGCGCGCTGCTAAAAAACCAGCAGGACGGCTATACGAGTCGCGCCGACTGCGCCGTTCCAAACCTTCCTGCCGCGTCGCGCAGCGTGGCCTCGGTTGGGCTGCGCGATTTTTCGGTGGAATGCGCGGCGGCAACCGAGCCGGCCGGCACGGACCACCCCGCCGCGCGTTTTGCCTCCCTGCTTCTAGACCTGAGCGCTTCTAGAGCTGAGCAACGCCCTGCTTGTAAGCTCAGGCAACGCAGTAGACCCAAGCAACCAGACCTTTTGTATCGCCATGAACACAGGTGCCTCTCGTAAGCTTTCGCTTGCCCTCGCCCTCCTCGCCGCGTTCGTCGCCGGCGTGTTCTTCGTCACCTCCAGCGGCGCGCTCCTCGACGGCCGCCTCTTCGGCTCGGCCGAGGCGCAGCAGGCCCCCGTCGTGCGCGGCGACGTGTCCCAGGGCATCGAGACGGCAACCGAACTGAGCGACGCCTTCGCCGCCGTCGCCGAGGCCGTCAATCCCGCCGTCGTCTCTATCTCCTCGACCCAGCTCGTCCAGCAGCCGGCGATGGGCAACCCCTTTCAGGGTACGCCCTTCGAGCAGTTCTTCGGCGGCGGCGGCGACCTCGACGGCCAGGAAGGCCATGCCATCCCGCGCACCGGGCTCGGCTCCGGGGCTATCATCCGTCCCGACGGTTACATCGTCACCAACAACCACGTCGTCGAGAACGCCGACGAGCTGATGGTCCACTTCTTCGACGGGACCGAGCTGCCCGGTGAGGTCGTCGGGACCGACCCCTTCGCGGACCTCGCCGTCGTGAAGGTGAACGCCGAGCGCCTCCCCTACCTCGGCTTCGGCGACGCCGACGGGCTGCGCGTCGGGCAGTGGGTGATCGCCGTCGGCAGTCCGCTCCAGCAGTCGCTCTCGAACACCGTCACCGCCGGCATCATCTCGGCGCTCGGGCGCCAGCAGAGCAACCGCCTCGAGAACTTCATCCAGACCGACGCCTCGATCAACCCCGGCAACTCGGGCGGCCCGCTCGTCAACCTCCGGGGCCAGCTCATCGGGATCAACACGGCGATCGCCACGCGGACCGGCGGCTTTCAGGGCATCGGCTTTGCGATCCCGGTGGACATCGTCGAGAACGTGGTGGACCAGCTCATCAACACGGGCGCGGTCGAGCGCGGCTTCCTCGGCGTCAGCTTCGGGCCGATCTCGCAGTCGCTCGCCCGCGCGCTCAGCGTGCCGGTCGGCTCGGCGCAGATCGCCTCGGTCGAGCGCGGCAGCGCCGCCGACGAGGCCGGCCTCGAGGCCGGCGACATCATCGTGTCGGTCAGCGGCACGCCGCTCGCCACCAGCAACGACCTGCTCACGACGGTCGCCAGCCGCCGCCCCGGCGACAAGCTCAAGATCGCCTACGTCCGCGACGAGGACCGTCGCACGACGACGGTCACGCTCGGCGCGAAGGTCGCCGACGAGCAGGCCCAGGGCCGCCCCAGCCGGCAGCCCGGCGCGGAGCACGCCGGCCGTTCGTTCGAGGCTCTCGGCCTGGAGCTGGCCGACCTCACGGCCCAGGCCGGGCAGCAGTACGGCTACGAGGACGGCATCGAAGGGGTGCTCGTCCTCGACGTCGCGCGCAGCAGCGAAGCCTTCCGCGACGCCAACATCCGCGAGGGCGACCTGATCGTCAACCTCGACGGCGAGCCGGTCCGCTCGCTGCGCGACTTCGAGCGGGTCTACGGCCGGATCGGCGAGGGCGAGACGTTTCTGCTGACGCTCCAGCGCGGCGGGCAGGATGGCCGCCAGCTCTACCGGACGGCGCTGACGAAATAGAGGGTGGGGGTCAGGAGGATGGGAGTGCGGGAGGATGGGAGTGCGGGAGGATGGGAGGACCTTTGTGACCCCCACCCTCCCATCCCCCGACCCTCAAACCCGCTCAACGCCAAATTCGCGCTTCGCCGGTGAACCTCGCCCACGCCCAGATGGTTTATACGGCCTGCCCCGCCGACATCCACCAGCCGCCAGCGCCCATGCCGACGACCGAAATCAGCAGCACCGTCACCGATCAGCTCCGCGCCCTCATCCGCCTCCAGCACATCGACAGCCGGATCGACCAGGTCGAGAAGCTGCGCGGCGACCTGCCTGAGGAAATCCGCGACCTTGAAGACGAAAAGGCCGGTCTCCAGACGCGCATCGAGAACGCGCACGAGGAGAACCGCCAGGCCGAGGTCCAGCGCCGCAAGCTCCAGATGGACATCACCGAGAGCGAGGGCCTCATCAAGAAGTACGAGGAGCAGCAGCTCAACGTCCGCAACAACCGCGAGTACGACGCCCTCACCAAGGAGATCGAGGCCCAGCGCCAGCGCATCGAGCAGGCCCAGGCCGACACCGAGGCCCACACCGAGCGCGACGGCCTGAACGACCAGATCGTCGTCGAAGCCCAGGAGCGCCTCAGCGAGCTCGACGGCCTGCTCAAGGAGAAGCGCGCCGAGCTAGACCAGGTGGTCGAGGAGACCGAGAAGGAGCAGCAGTCCTACGCCTCGCTCCGCGACGACGCCTCGGGGGCGCTCGAGCCGCGCTACCTCCGGGCCTACGAGCGCCTCCGCGACCGCCTCCGCGACGGCCGCGCCGTCGTCCCGATCGAGCGCGGGGCCGCCGGCTCGTTCATGGTGCCGCCGCAGCGCCAGGTCGAGGTCCGCCAGCGCAACCGCATCGTCGTCTGCGAGCACACCGGCCGCGTCATCGTCGACGACGAGCTGTTCCGTGAGACGACGGACGACATGAAATTGTAGGAAATGGTGCGTTGCGAATGCCGAGTTGCGAATGGTCGCCCCTGGCACCCACTCGTCATTCGACCCTCCACCCTCGACACTCTCTTGCGTGCCGGTCGGACCGCCGCCTCGGACGGGCTAGCCCGCCCCGGGGAGGAAAGTCCGAACACCGCAGGGACCCGTGCTTCCTAACGGGAAGGCACCGGGCCGGAACGGCTCCGGCCCGGTGACAGCAAGTGCAACAGAAAGCAAACCAGCCGATGGCCCCGCGACCGCTCGCGGTCCGGGGCACAGGTGATGGGTGAAATGGTAGGGTAAGAGCCTACCGGCGTCCCCGGCGACGGGGGCGGCCAGGCAAACCTCACGGGGTGCAAGGCCAAACAGCGCTGCCCCCGGCGGCTCGTCCGCCGGGGAACGGGTGCCCGCCCGAGGCGTGGGTAGGCCGCTCGAGGCCGTCGGTGACGGCGGTCCCAGATAGATGGCGGTCGCTCCGCTGCGGTCCACGGCAGCCGCGCGGAGGCACAGAATTCGGCTTACAGACCGGCACGCGCCGTGTGTGCGGCTCGCCGCACACCCGACGCCCCGCTTCTCCCCGAGAGGCGGGGCGTCGCTGTATCGGAGTATAACCCTGGTCGTAGGGACACGGCGTGCCGTGTCCGCGCAAACGTGCCACGGGACCGGAGACGATGCATCGTCTCCCTACGACTACCGGCCGAGGCGGACGGCAGACCTGCCTATCCGGACTTGGTGTTACTCAGACTCGGCCGGCGGCACCGGGGCGAGGTCGGCCGGCCCGTCCTGGATCGTGCCCGGCCCCGGCGGCAGCGGGTTCTCGATCGGGGCGTTCGCGCCGCCCTCCTGGATGATGCTCCGCTGCGCCTCGGAGGGGTCGGCGAAGAAGTTGGCGAGGATGCAGAGCACGATGAAGAGCGAGCCGAGCGTCCAGGTCGCCTTCTCCAGGAAGTCCGGGGCCTGGCGGGCACCGAGGATCTGCGTGGTCTGCCCACCGGCGGCGATCCCGGCGAGGCCGCCGCCCTTGCCGCTCTGCAGGAGCACGACGATCGCCATCAGCAGGGCGATGATCGTGATGACGATGACGAGGAAGATATACATGGGAGGCGAGGGCCGGTAGGAGGAGAGGCAGCGAGCAAGGTAGCATGCGGACGTGCAGCAGCGCAACCGCCGCGCCCCCAGCCTCGGGCCAAGCCCGCGTGAAAAAGCGCTCCCCGCTCCCGCCTACTCAATGGGCGTGTTGAGCGGCCGCCACGTCCCGACGCCGGGGCGCACGAAGACGAGGACCAGCCGGCACGGCCGCTCGCCCCGGTTGACGAACGCGACCTGCCCCGCCGCCGCCGGCACGACCATGGACTCCAGGTACCGCAGCGGCTGCCGCCGGCCGCTCGCCGCGACGACCTCGACCTCCTCCCCTTCGACGAGGTTGAGCGCGAGCGCCCGCCCGTCCGTCTCGTACACGGCCTGGGTCCCGACGGTGAGGCGGTGGATGTCGTAGAAGAACTCGGGGCGGTCCATGAGCACCTCCTCCTGCCACCCGTCCCCCTCGCGCAGGAGGCGCGGCCGGGCCACGAGGTTCTCCCGCACCCAGCCGGCGCGGCGCTCGAAGCGCAGGTTCTCCCACGCCCGCTCCAGGTTGATCGGCCGCATCTTGCCTTCGAGGTCGCGCCGGACATAGTCGTAGAGCTTGAAAGTGAAGATGTAGGGGGTCGCGCTGATCTCGAGGACGAGGTTGCCGCGCCCGCTGCAATGGACCGTCCCGTTGGGGATCAGGAAGAGGTCGTGCGGCTTCGCCGGGATGCGGTGGACGTAGCGCTCGAAGTCCACCGGCTCGCCGGTCGCGGCGGAGGCTTCGAGGGCGGCGCGGAAGGCGTCGTGGTCGGCGTCCTCTTCGAGGCCGAGGTAGACGACGGCGTCCTCCTGCGCCGCCGCGATGTAGTAGGTCTCGTCCTGGGTGAAGGTCTCGCCGAAGGCGCGGCGGATGAAGTCCGGCCGGGGGTGGCACTGCACGGAGAGGTTGCCGCCGCTGACGGTGTCGAGGTAGTCGAGCCGGAGTGGCCACTCGAACCGGAACTGGCGGGCGGCCTCGCCGAGCACGCGGCGGTGCTCCTGGAAGAGCAGGCAGTCGAACGAGCATTCGAGCCGCGCGCCGCCCTGCTCGAGCACGATCCCGTTCTCGGGCGTGATCAGCTCGAACGACCACGCGAAGTTGGGCTGCTCGGGGTCGAGGCCCATGTGGTCCTGCATGAACTGGCCGCCCCACGGGCCGGGGTAGAACCACGGGCGCGGGCGGAAGGGCGTCTCGGCCAGCTCTCGGAGCGCGGCGCGGAAGGCGTCGCCGGTCATCGCCGTCGGCGCGGCCGGGTCCTGGAGGTCGAGGAACAGGTCGAGCTCCGGCAGGAGGCGGCGCTTGAGGCGGTTCAGCGCGGGCCACTCGGCGAAGTAGGACCGTTTATAGAACTGACCGAACGGCACCGGCTCGCGCGCGCCGAGGTTCGTCAGGCCCCCCTCGCGGGCGCGGGCCTGGAGCACGTCCTTCGGGATGTCGGCGTACCAGAGGGCGTCGTACAGCTCAATCAGGCCGGCCCCGACGCCGTAGACCACCGCAAGCTCGCCCGCCGCCCGGCCGCGCGCGACGGCCGCCTCGATGCGGAGCGCGGCCAGCCGCTCGGGGTCGAAGAACACGTCCGGCCCGAGCGGGAAGTGGGTGCCGAAGAGCGGGTCGTCGCCGCCGAGGAACGGGGCGATGTTTTCGGCGATCACCTCGGCCTCAGCCAACGCCCCAGCCGCCGGCCACCACGCCGGCGCGATGCCCCGCTCGGCGAGGGCTGCGCCCAGCCCCGCGCGCAGTCGCTCCCAGTCCACCCCGTGGAAGCCGTCGAGCGCGAGCACCCGCAGCCCCTCGGGCACCGCCTCGGCGATGCGGGCGGCGAGAGCGTCGTACCCCGATTCGATGCGCCCCTCCGACGGGGTGAAGGCCGGGAAGGGATCGAACACGCCCCGTGGAAACGAGGTCGCGCCGGAGGGCAAGAGGGCGCGGGCGGGCGCGTCAATGGTGTCGGGCATGGGCGTGATTCGTGATGCGTGATTCGTGAGGGCGGTCACGGAGCACGGGAGTCATTCGGCCGGGAAGAAGTGGCGGAGGCCGTCGGCGAGGTGACCGCGCCAGTTGCCCCAGGTATGGCCCTCGGGGTACTCGGCGTAGAGGAGGTCGTAGCCGCGCGCGGTGAGCGCGTCGCGGAGGCGGCGGTTGGCGGCGAGGAAGTCGGTCGTGGCGGGGTCGAGCAGCCCAGCCCCGACGGTCGTCTCGTAGGTCCCCACGTCGAGGTAGAGCCGGACCGGGACCGGCGGCATTTCCTCGACGAGCCGGACCATCCGGTCGTCCTGAAACGAGTGGTAGCCCGACTGCCCGTAGCCGAGGCCGAACGCGTCGGAGCGGCGGAACGGGACGTAGGTGGCGATCAGCCCGCCGTAGGAGTCGCCGACGATGAGGCGCTCGGCCGGGTCGCGCCGGGTGCGGTAGCGGGCGTCCACGAACGGCACCAGCTCGTCGGCGAGGAACGCGACGAAGGCGTCGCCGAACCCGTACTCGGTCGTCCGGTTCGGGGCCGCCGCGCCGTGGCGGTTCGGCGGGTCCACGAAGACGGCGACGACGGGTTCGATCTCCCCCCGCCCGATCAGGTCGTCGAGGACGGCGGGCGCGTGGGCGAAGGCGACGTAGTCGCGGCCGTCCATGAAGTAAACCGTCGGATAGGCGGCGGCGCGGTCGGGATCGTAGCCGGGTGGAGTGTAGACGAGCACCTCGTGCCCGTAGGGCAGCACCCCGGGCGGGAGCGTGTGAAGATCGAGGCCCTCGAACGAGCCGGGCGTCCCGTCGCGGACGGAGGCGAAGACGGCGGGGTAGGCGTAGCCCGGCATCGCCAGCTCGGAGAACGGCCCGAAGCCGCTGAGGACGCGGTGCGGGTTCTTCGGATCGGGCTGGCCCAGCAGCTCGGTCCCGAAGCCCTCCTCGTCCTCGTCCACCATGAAGAGGTACTCGACCCGCGCCGCCGGCTCTAGGAGGACGCGGCGGTACCAGAGGTCGGTCCCGCCGATGCGCGCGAGCGGGAGCGTCTCGGCCCACGCGCCCACGTCGCCGAGGGCCCCGACGGTCTCGGCCTCGCCGCGCCAGAGGAACACCGCCGTCGTGTCGTTCTCGATGAGCGGTGTCTGCTCCAGACCGCTCCAGAATGCCTCGACGAGAGCGGGGCGCTCGGGCGGGGCTGTGGCTTCAAGCTCGGCGAGAAAGGCGTCGAAGGTGGCGGGTTGGGCAGAGACGGAAGCGGCCATCAGCGGGAGGAGGAAGAGAAAGCGTGTCATGCGGGACGGGCACCGGCGCGCGTGACGTGGTAGCACCTGCCCTGGTGGGCGACGTTGTGAAGCTCGGCCGCCGGGTCAACGGGGCCGAACTGCGGCTCCGCGGTGAGCGGGCCTTCGAGGGGCGGTCGGACGCCGAAGAGGCCCTCGACGATGAGGCGCACCCAGCTTCCGTTCGAGGAGCAGGTCCAGTCGTTGATGTACGGCTCGTCGGGCGGGGCCTTCGTCGCGCCCCCGTCGGTCGGCGGCCAGACGGCTTCGGCGAAGTGCGCCTGGCCGAACGGCCCCTGATTGGCGCTTCGGGCGAGGCCCTGCATCCACGCGACCGCGAGGTCGGCCTCGCCGATGCGGAAGAGGCCGCGCGCGGTCTCGGGCGGCCACGCCGGGTAGGCCCCGTTCCACTGGTGGTCCGGGCGCACGTCGCGGAAGGCGTCGTCGTCGCCGGGCGAGAGGGCGTGCATCCAGGCCGGGGTCTGAAGCTCACGCCGGAAGAAGGCGACCATCTCGGCCTTCTGCTGCGCCGTCAGGTCGCCGGGGATCGTGTTGAGGACGGTGAGCAGGTCGAGGCAGTGGCGGACCTCGCGGAGGGAGCCGTCGGGGAAGCGAGCGCGCCAGTACCCCGCGCCCTCGACGTAGAGCGGCCCGAGGGCGCGGAGAATCTGCTGCGCTTCGGCCTCGAGCGCCCCGCCGTCCGCCTCGCCGACGTGGGCGAGCAGGCGGCCGACCTCGCGGAGGCTGAAGACGCTCGCGGCGTTGAGGCTAGCGACCTCGTGGAGATACGTGTGGACGCACTCCAGGAGGTTGTTCAGCCCACCGTAGTCGGCCAGCCCGCTCTCGGTCCTGAACCGCCGCCAGTTGGTCGCGTAGCGCCGGAGCGCATCCACGACCCGCTCGCCCGTGCCCTCGACCCGGCCCGTGAGCCACGCCCGGTCGCCGGTCCAGCGGACGTAGGTGCTCGCCATCGAGACCATCGCGAAGTCGTTGACGGCGTACCAGTTGCCGACGCCCTGGCCGGTGAGGTACTCGGTCCCGAAGTGCTGGTGGATGTCGAGGTGCATCCAGCGGTCGAGATAGCCGCGCATCACCGCCGGGTCGAGCAGGGCGTGGACGGGGCTGGAGAGGAAGTAGTCCCAGAGGAACGTCACCGACTGCCAGTAGCGCGGCATGAGGGTGTCGTAGGCGCGGCCGTGGACCGAGTGCGGCGAGTCGCGCTTGAAGTAGACCACGCCGAGCGCGCCCATGTGGTAGAGCTTCGTGATGGCGGCGTCGGTGGTGTGCAGCTCGGGGAGCCACCCGGAGTAGCGGTCGTTGCCGGGGGTATAGACGGCCTCCAGCTCGGCGTTCCAGCCGGCGCGGACGCGCTCTATCTCGGCGGGCACGTCGTGGATGAGGGGGTCGTAGGCACCCTCGGCCTCGGCGTCTGTCGCGCCGATGGCGTGGACATAGTGGACTGTTCCCGTCTCGCCCGGCGCGAGGCGGAGCGTGTGATGAAGGGCGGCGGCGCGCAGCCCGCCGGGCGCGGGCGAGGTCCCCTGAATCTGGACCGCCTCGCTCCCGGCCGCCCGAAAGCGGACGGCCCCGCGCCCCGCGTCGAGCGAGACGTCGTGGCCGGTCTCGTGCGGCGGGAGCGGCGTGTTCCACGGCCGGAGCGCCTGCGTCACGCTCCCCTGCACCCCGAGCCGGAGGGTCACCTCGCGCTCGGACCCGCTCCGGTTCTCGACCTCCAGCGTCATCACCGCCGCCATCCGCCCGAGCGCGAGTGCGGTCGTCGAGCGGAGGCGCAGCCCGTCGTGCTCGGCCTCGCGGACGACCCGGTCGGGCCACCACCGGAACGTGACCGGCGCGCCGAGCGCGTTGAAGAGCCGCCCGTCGAGGTAGAGGCTCGCCGTGCGGACGTCGGCCGTCCCGAACGGCGGGAAGTTGAGGCTGTGGAGGCCGGTCAGGTCGAGGTCCACCTGCACGCAGCCGAGGAAGTTGGTCAGGCCCGGCGCGGCGAAGAGGTCGCCGTAGCGCCTGGTCATCGGAGCGCTCTGAAGGCCGGCGACGGTGGGGATCATGGGCGGGTGGGTAAGAGAGAGGAGATAGAAGAGAGAGAAGGGATAGAAAAGAGAGTCTTTCTCCTCTTTCTTTTCCCTCTCCTCTATCTTCTCTCTCAAGCAAGCTCGATCTCTATGAGGTGCGGGAAGTACTCCTCGGCCTCGACGTAGGTGAGGTAGACCACCCGGCCGCCGTCCTCGGCGAGCGACGGGTGCTCCTTGCCGGCGTAGGCCGCCACCGGGTACTTCTTGTTGGGCGCGGCCTCGACGGTCCACAGCGTCGTCGGCGCGCTCCACGGACCCCACGGGCGCGGGGCCGTCCGCCCGACCTGCCGGCCGTCGGTGTTGTACGAGTGGACGGCGAGGAAGCCGCCGAGGTGTTCGTTCCACGAGACCGACAGCTCGTTCGGCGGGCCGTCGAAGAGCGGGACGGCATCTGCGATGTCGGCGCTCCACGCCGGCTCGGGGCTGCGGAGGTATTCGTAGCGGTCGAGACGCTCGATGTCGGCGGGTCGGACGCGGGCGAGGTAGGCCTGCTGCACGCCGGTATGCCCGGTGACGCCGTAGAGGTAGAGCCAGCCGTCGGCGCGCAGCACGGCCGAGGCGAACTGCGGCTGTGGGTAGGGCCACCAGATGTCCTTCCCCCTGTGCGCGAGGCGCTCGAACTGCCACGCCTCGGCGTCGCCCTTTGCCAGCCCGCACCCGACGATCTCGAACCCGAGGTCGAACGGGCCGCCCTGCTCTTCGAGCATACGGATGTGCATGTAGAAGAGGTAGACCGCCTCGCCGAGGGCGACGCCGTGCATGCACCACGTCCGGTCCCACTCGTCGCGGTCGCCCGGCCCCGGCGGGACGAGCTGCCGGATTTCGCCGTCGGCGTCGGTAATGTGCCGGAAGCCGGTCAGCCCGCCGCGCCCGGACTGCGCCGGCAGGACGAGGCCCGTGTTGGTCGGCAGCCGCTCGAACGGGGCGTGGCCCTGCGGCTGCCCGGCCTCGGCGAGGGCCGTGAACACGTCGCGGAGGCTCCCCGGCGGGCGCTCGCCGATGAGGGTGTCGCCGAAGTACCAGAACACGCGGGGAGCCTGCCCCGGTCCGGGGTCGCCGAGCGGGACCGAGTAGGCCCCGTCCTGCCCGACCATCCGGTGCGGGTTGTCGGTGAGCTGCGGGCCGAGGTCGCGCGCGGCGGCGACGCGGAGCGGGCGAGGGGGCATGAGTGGGTTGCGTAGGGGGTGCGACAGGAGCGAGCCTAGGGGCGCACGGCCGTGCGCCCCTACCGGGTGTGAAGCGCGGCAACGCCGAGAGCTTTCGTGGTTTTGCCGGCCTCGGCCCTTTACTACCTCACGAGCGTCATCCGCTGGGTCTGGACCGTCTCGCCGTCGGCTTCGAGGCGGTAGAGGTAGGTCCCGCTCGGCAGGCCAGACGCCTCGAACGTGACGGTGTGGTCGCCTGCGGACCGGCTCCCCTCCTCCACGACGGCCACCTCGCGCCCGGCCGCGTCGAAGACGGTCAGGCGAACGGCGGCGGCGCGGCCGAGCGCGTAGCGAATCGTCGTGGATGCCGCGAATGGATTGGGGTAGCTCTGGCCGAGCGCGAACGCGCCGGGCTGCGTGTCCTCCTCGTTCGCCACGACGGGGTTGACGGTGATCCGCTGGTTCATCAGCGTGTCAGCCGAGTTGCTGTCGGGCGGCCCGAAGGTGATGAAGCTCGTCTCGAAGTCGGCGAGCGTGGTGAAGTAGCCGAGGTCGAAGGTGCCGGTCGTCTGCCCGACCTGGAGCTGGAGCGTCACGTCGTAAAAGGCGCTCGCCTCGGCAGTATAGGCTTCGTCCGAGATCGTCCCGATCCACTTCATCCCGTCGGGCGCAGGGAGGATGATCTCGGTGGAGTCGGCCCAGCCTTCGTCTTCGAGCATGGCACCGGGGCCGGCGTCGCCACCGTACTCGCCGGAGACGAACGACCAGTCTTCGGGAACGAGAACCGATACGACCCCGACGTGGGGCTTCGTGTCCTCGTAAAACTTCTCGACCGTGATGGTCACCTCGATGACCTCGCCCTGGTCGGCCTCGGAGGGCTGGATCACCTCGATGATCTCGCAGGCGGCGAGGGCGAGCGGGAGCAGGGCGCACAGGCAGAGCACGGCGGCGAGGCTGCGGCGGGGAGTAGCGAAACGGGTCATGGGATTACCTCGTGGTTGGTTAGTTTCTCGTGGTTGGGTGGGTTGGCGTAGACCGGCTGGCGCGCTCGGTGCCGAGGCGCAGCCGGAGGGTGACGAGCTCGTTCGCGCCGAGGCGGACGGTCGCCGCGCCGCCGTCGAGCGGCACCGGCGCGGGGTCCTCGCCGAGGAACGTGACGCGCTCGGCGGCGGTGACGACGCGGCCCGGCACGCCCACGCGGACATCGGCCCCGGCGTCGGGCCGCGGGTTTTGCAGGCGGACGAGTACCCCGTCGGCGTCGGGCTGGAACGCGAGGAGGTGGACCGCGTCGCCGCCGAGCGCGAGGAACGAGCGCGCCGGCTCGGCCGCCGTCAGCCACGTCGGGTAGACGACGGGCGGCTGGGCAAAGGCCCGCCCGAAGCCGTCGGTGAAGGCGGCGTCGAAGCCGCCCGGCCGGTGGGTGAAGGCGAAGCGGAGCGGCCAGACGCCCTCGTTCTCCTCGTTCCGGTTCCACGTCGGCGGAAAGTGGTTAGCGAGGACGGCGACGACCGTCGGGCCCACTTCGCCCTCGACCTCGCGGAGCTTGACGACGCGGCTATCGGCGGCGGCCCAACTCACGGTCCGCTCATCGTCCGAGAGAGCGAGGCTCTGACGGAGCGAGAAGGCGTCGTGTGTGATGGCCTCGAACCGGTCGCGCTCGGGATCGACGAACCCACCGAGCAGGCCGAGGTGCGCCGCCGGCGCGTCGAGCGCGAACGGGAAGGCGAGGCCGTACTCCTCCGTCACCTCGACCGGTGCGAGCGCCTCCAGGTCTACGGCTGCCTCGACCTCGACGCGGGCCAGGTCCTCCCAGAGGGTGTACGCGACGCGCGGCACGACCGCGCCGGGATAGCTCACGACGAGCCGGAGCCGGGCCGGCCGCTCGTCCTGCACCGCGACCGTCACGCCGTCCGTCGGCAGCGGGGCGAGACCGGCCGGGTCGTCGAGCACGCCGCGCACCGGCAGCCCGAACGGCAGCGCCGCGCCAGTCCGTACCAGCTCGGTCCCCGTCCGCTTGTCTATGAGGCTCGACACGGCCCCGGTCGCGGGATCGACGGTGAGGCGGTAGAAAGCGTTCTCTATCGTGCTCGCCCCGGCCTGCAAGCCTGTCGGCGGGGTCTCGCCCCGTGCTTCCAGTCTCAGCTTCTTGTACCCGACCGCCGGCAGGTCGCGGGCGACGAAGCGGAGGTGAGTGCCGTCAGGAAAGCTCGGAAGCTCCGCGCCCGTCGCGCCGTCCACCACTCGGTAGCGCGCCGCGTCGTCGGCGAACTCGACCTCGACCGGCGCGTCGCGCGCGACGCCGAGGCCGTTGAAGACGAAGACGGCCTCGGTCTCGAACGACTCCATCGGGTGGGCGAGCCGCTGCGTGGCGCGTTGCAGCACGGCCTCGGTCGCCAGCACGGCGTCCTGGACGTAGCCCTCGCGGTAGGCCGCCGTGATCGCGTTCTCGTCGGGGCCGCCGTAGCCGTGCTCCAGCCCGCTGCCGTGGGCACTGTATTGCAAGAGGTGGTGGTACGCCTCGTCCACGAGCGGCTGCAAGGGTGCCCGCCCGTCCGAGAGCCACGCCGCCGTGGACATCGCCTCGGCCGTCGGGAGCGCGTGCTGCACCCAGCGCTGCCGGACCATCCGGGCCAGCTCGCCCTGGTAGAGCACGTCCCAGTCCGAGGTCCAGTCGCCCCGGACCGTCGGGAGGTCGGCGGTGCAGCACGCCGCGAACGCCTCGGCAAACACGTCCAGGTTGCTGACGACGAGGCGCGGGTAGGCGTAGACCTCATTCCACGCGCGAGCCGTCTCCAACTCGGCCTCGGGGATCCCGCCGTTGTCGCCGAAGGTCGTGTTGAGGAGGACGAGGTCGTGCGCGTAGCCCCGCGCCCGGAGTTTTTGCAGCCGCTCCCGGAGCCGGTCCTCGGCGGCCGCGACGCCCTTGACGAGGCCGGCGGTCTGCCCCTCGTTGTACGCCTCGGTCCGGTACGTCACCACCTGCGAGCCATCGGCCCCTTCCCAGCGGAAGGCTTTGGGGAGCGCGCGCTGGAAAGCATAGTCGCTGAAGATCTCGTTGATGCCGGTGACGAAGAACCCCACGCCGGCTCGGCGGAGGGCCGCCGGGAGCATCCACGAGAAGCCCGGCTCGTCGTTCGAGAGCGCCGCCGCGTAGGCGAACCCGTAGCGCTCGGCGTAGGCGTGCCCGAGCGCGAACGAGCGGAGCAGCTCCTCCTCGCTCACCCACCCCGTGAACGGGTTCGCGTAAACCGGCGAGGCGGCGACGCGTCCCGCCCGAATGAGCGCTACCAACCGCTCCACGTCCTCCGCCGAGCGCGACGCGACGAACTGCTCGAGCTGCCAGACCGTCTCGATGGTCCACCGGAAGTCCGGCTCCGCCTCGGCCTTTTCTACCACCTCGTCCAGCAGGAGAGCGTGCTTCTCGGCGACGGTCGGCTGCGGGTGGGTGTAGCCGACGTCGGTGTGGGCATTCAGCATCAGGTGCAACTCGTAGCGCGGCTGCGGCTCCAGCATCACGCGGAGCGTGACCGGCGGTGCCTGTTCGAGCTGGACCTCTAGCCGGGCTTCGGTCGGTGCCTCCACCGGCGGCCCCCAGAGCGCCCAGTGGCTGACCCCGAACGGCACGGCGTCGAGCGGCAGCGTGAACGTCTCGCCCCCGACCGTCAGCCGCGCCTCGCCGTCCACCAGGCCGACTGCACGGCGGGTGAGACTCAGGTCGTAGCGCTGGCGCAGGCCGTCCGGCGTCTCGCGGAAGAAGAACGACGAAGCGAGCGCGGCGGGGGTGTCCCCGTCCAGCGCCACCTGTGCCCGCACGTCGGCCGGTGCTCCGCCGGGTTGCAGGAGCCGGGCGTAGAAGCCCCAGTCCCACGCCAGCGGCACGAAGAACTGCACGGCCTCGTTGCGGTGCGACTGCCCCACTTTGACGAGCAGCCGGTTCGCGCCCGCCCGGAGCCGCAGCCGCAGCGTGTCCTCGTCAGCGACGGCGTTTCGGTCGCCCTCGGCGGTGTGGACGGTCTCGCCGTTGAGCACGACCTTCAAACGGCTGTTGCTCCCCATCAAGAGGAGCACGTCCTGATCGGTCTCGCTCTGGATCGTCGTAAACGCATAGCCCGCCTTCGCCCACCAGACCTTCTCCGGCCCGTCGCCCGGCGGCACGTCGGCGAACGCCGCGTGGAAGTCCACGAAGCCCGCGCTGTCCGGCGCGACCGGCCGCCACGTCACGCTTCCCCCTTCCGCCCACGGGCTTGCCTCGGCGTCGCCCTCTGCCGGCTCTGCGGCCGCCTCGCCGAGCACGTCCGCGTCGCCCGGCACCCCGAACCCGGTCGTCGGCTGCTCGAACGGCCCGGCGGCGAGCCAGACGGGGACCGTGCCGTCGGCACCGAGCGGCGCGACGACCGGCTGCGCCGCGAGCGGGGCGGCCAGGAGCAGGGCGATATGGAGAAGCCAGCGCCTCATCCCTTTAGCCCGCTCATGGTGAAGCCCTTGATGAAGTAGCGCTGGAAGAAGAAGAACAGCAGGATGACTGGCCCCAT
>JBBSMV010000029.1:0-16313 GCA_038232975.1 Rhodothermales bacterium | reverse complement strand
GGGGCGTCGAAGGCGGCGTGGTCTACTCGGGCTCGGAGGCCTACGACGCCGCGACGGGGGCGCTCTTGGACTGGAACCTCGAGCCGCAGGGGGGCGGCCTGGCAAACGTCGTGCTCTCGGAGCGTCACGAGCGGGTGATTCTGACGGGGCTGTTCGAGAACAGCCTGCGCGGGAGCGGGCACGCCTTCGTCACGGCGCTGACGCCGGCCCGCCCCTTCGCCCCGCCGGTGTCCTCGGAGGACGGCGCGGCGACGCCCGAGGGCGCGGCGCTGTCGGCGGCGCACCCGAACCCGTTCCGGGGCACCGCCACGGTGACACTCACGCTGCCCGTGGCGCAGCGGGTGGCGGTGGCGCTCTTCGACGTGCTCGGCCGCCGGGTGGCCGTGCTCTACGACGGGCCGCTCCCGGCCGGGGAGCACGCGCTCACGCTCGACGCGACGGCTTTGCCCTCGGGGGTCTACGTCGTCCGGGCGCAGGGCGAGAGCTTCGGCGCGAGCCGCCGCGTGACGGTGGTGCACTGAGCCACTACACGCTGCTCCCTCTTCGCCTCCTCGCAGGCTACGCTCGGCGGAGCCGCCGCCCGTCTCTGAGCCTTCGGATGGGTCGGCGGAGCCGTCGGAGCAACCACGGTGCGCCACCGAGCGTTACCCCGTCCCCACTGACATCTAGCCGAAAGCAACATGGAGACCGACCAGATCACCATCCAGGTAGACGCGCAGGCGGCGCAGGTCTACCGGGCCGCCTCCGAGGAGGAGCGCCGCAAGATCGACTCCCTGCTGAACCTCAAGCTCCGCACCGCTACGCGCTCCCAGGTCTCGCTCAAGGCGTACATGGACGAGATCAGCAGACGAGCGGAGGAACGCGGCCTCACCCCCGAGCTTCTCCGGTCTCTCCTAGATTCTCTCCTAGATGAGGAGTAAGCCGCTCTGCATCTTCGACACCAACTGCCTGATCAGCGCGCTGCTGGCTCGGGGCTCCGTCTCGCGGAGGGCGTTCGACAAAGCGCTGGACCATTACCAGATTCTGATCTCGCGCGAGACGGCGGCAGAGTTCGACGACGTGGCGGGCCGCGAGAAGTTTGAGAGATACCTTGAGGAAGGCGAGAGGGAGGGGTTCCAGGAGTCCCGACCCGCAGGATAGGCTCCCCGCGGCTCCGCCCCACGCGGTCCGCGCCCTATGAGGTCAGGCGCGAGAGGCTGACGCTCGGCCGGCGCGCCGCTGCTTGCTTGCCGCGCCGCTCGGATGGCGCGCGCCAGTCCGGGAAGAAGAGCATCGTGAACCCCCAGGCCAGCGCGAGCACGAGCGAGAGCACGAGCGCGGCCCGCCCGATCCAGTCGCCGTGCAGCGTGTAGTAGGTGAGCGCGTGGAGGCGGGGGACCGACGCCTGCTGGACGGTTTGCTCCATCCAGCCGGTCGCGGAGCGGACGCGGCCGTCGGGTTCGATGAGGCCGCTCTGCCCGGTGACGGTGCCCATCAGCACGGCCCGCCGCGTCTCGACGGCCCGCAGCCGGGTCAGCGCGAAGTGCTGCCGGTAGCCCACCGACTGCCCCCACCAGCCGTCCTGCGAGAGCACGGCGAGGAACTCCGCGCCCTGCCCGGCGAGCTGCCGCGCGTGGTCGCCGAAGAGCGACTCGTAGCAGATCAGCGCCCCGAAGCGCGCCGGCCCGGTCTCGAGCAGGCGCAGCCGCCGGCCGAGGCCGTAGGCCCCGACGCCGCCCGAGGCCACGCCGAGCGCCGCCAGCGCCGGCCGCCACTCGACGAGCGGGACGCGCTCGGCGAACGGGACCATGTGCATCTTGTCGATCTGCTGGGTCCGGCCGCTGCCCTCGAAGAGGAGCGCGCTGTTGTAGTAGGGCGTGACCTGGGCGTATTTCTCCGCCACGACGGCGTCGACCGTCAGCGACGGGGCGGAGTCGTAGCGGGTGATCGCGCCGGTCAGCAGGGCCACGTCGTGCCGGGCGGTCCAGGCGGTGAGGCGGTCGTAGAGCGCGCGCTGGCGGCGGGCGTCGGCGTAGACCGGCAGCGAGGTCTCGGGCCAGACGAGGAGGCTCGGCCGCCGGGCCTCGGTGCCGCCGCTGCCGGCGGCGCGGAGCTGCTGCGCCGAGAGCGTCGCCATCAGGTCCACGCGCGCGCCGTTGGTCACGTCGGCCCACGTCTCGGCCGCCACCGCCGGCTGCACGAGGCCGACCTCCAGCGTTGCCGCCGGGGCTTCGAGCCGGTCGAGCCGCCACCAGCCGTAGCCGACCGGGGCCGCCAGGAGCGCGAGCGCGGCGACGGCCATCGCCGTCTTGGCAAACGTAGGCCGCGCTTGCAGCGACCAGAAGACGGCCCCGTTGACGAGCCAGACCCAGAGCGTCAGCCCGCCAACGCCAGTGAGGTCGGCGAACTGGTTGAACGGCGTCGCGGCGGCCTGCGTGTTGCCGAGCAGCAGCCACGGCAGCGCCACCGGCCCGTGCGCCATCGCGTACTCCATCGCCAGCCAGAACGAGACCAGGACCACGAAGCCGACCTCGAACCCGAAGCGCCGCTTCGCCAGGGCCGAGGCCACCACCGGCAGCGTCATCGGCACCGGGAGCAGGAGCAGGCCGAGGCCCGAGGTCAGCGCCGTCAGCGCCCGCTCGTGGAAGAGCACCCAGTGGCCGGCAATCGCCGCCATGATGAGGAACGTGGAGTAGGCCTCGCGCAGCAGCATCCAGCCCAGCGGCAGCCGGCTCCAGCGGACCAGCAGCGGCACGAGCGCGACGTAGGCCAGCCACCACAGCGGGAACGGCGGGAAGCTCAGCCCGAGCAGCACGCCCGAGATGAGCACCCAGGCCGAGCCGTTGAACTGGTCGACGAAGCGGTAGCGGGGGAGGGCGGTCACAGGGGCGGGGTGAGGTAGGTGAGGAGAGAGACACGCTCGCGCCAGGGCAAGGCGAAAGGAGCAGGGAGAATCGAAGATGCGGCGCAATCCTCTCTGCTCTATCCTCCGTCTTCTGGCGGCTTCGAAGCACAGACGTTGGGTACCTCGCACCGGGTATCGGCTCCTCAGGGACGAAGCTAAAGCTCCGTTCTGTGGCAGGCGGGTTGATTCCCCGACGGGCGGCGGGTAATTTCGCTCGGCTCCCCCTCACCCGGCACCGACTTCTCATGCCCGTTCTCAGCGTATGCAACCACAAAGGCGGGACGGGCAAGACGACCACGACGATCCACACGGCCGCCGCCTACGGCCTCAGCGGACGCCGCGTCCTGGCCGTTGACCTCGACCCGCAGGGCTTCCTGACCCGGCTCCTCGGCGTGGACGAGCCGCCGGAGGCCGCCTCGTCGCTCGCGCTCTTCGACCCCGAGGTTGCCCCGCGCGACCTCGCCGCTGTGCCGCTCCACGGGTTCGACCTGCTCCCGGCCTCGTACAGCATGACGAAGGCCGCCCGCCGGCTGACCCGGCCGACCGACGTGCTCTGGATCAAGGAGGCCCTCCAGCAAGGGCACGACTACGACCTGATCCTCCTCGACACGGCCGCCGCGATGACCGTCTTTAGCCTGAACGCGCTCGTGGCGAGCGACGCCGTGCTGATCCCCGTCACGCCGGAGTACCAGCCCGTCGTCGGGGCCGAGCAGACCTACGCGACGGCGAAGCTCGTGCAGGACAAGCTCAACCCGTCGCTGGCCGAGCCGCTGTTCCTGCTGACCCAGGTGGACGCCCGCAAGCGCGACCACGAGCGCTACAGCCGCTACGTCCGCCAGACCTACGGCGAGCGCGTGCTCACGAGCGAGATCCGCACGAGCGCCTCGCTGGCCGAGAGCACCCACGGCGGCCGGACCGTCTTCGACCGCGACGTCGCCTCGCGCGGTGCCCGCGACTACGCCAACGCCGCCGACGAGCTGAGCCGCTTTTTGAGTTGGGAGTCGGGCGTCGAGGGTCGGGAGGCTGCCTTCGCCGAGCCGACAGCGGACTCCCGACCCCCCACCCCTGACCCTCGACCCTCGACCCCCGACCCGTATGCCGAACGACGCTGATCAACGCTTCTCCTCGCGCTGGGCGCTGCTGATCAGCGTGCTCGGCATCGCCGTCGGGACGGGCAACATCTGGCGCTTCCCGCGCATCGCCGCGCAGAACGGCGGGGACGACGGGGCCGGGGCGTTCCTCTTCGCGTGGCTCGTGTTCCTGCTGGCCTGGAGTATCCCGCTGATCATCGCCGAGTACGCGCTCGGGCAGCGCGGGCGGCAGGGCGTCGTCGGGACCTTCACCCGGCTGGCCGGAGAAAAGTTCGCGTGGATGGGCGCGTTCGTCGGGTTCGTGGCGACGGCGATCATGTTCTACTACGCCGTCGTCGCCGGGTGGTGCTTCTACTACACCACCGAGTCGCTCTTCGTCGGGCTGCCGCTGACGACCGAGGCGGCCGACGCGACCTGGACCGCGTTCCAGACGTCGGGGTGGCCGCTGTTCTGGCACGCCGCGGCGATGCTCCTCGGCGCGCTCGCCTGCCGGCAGGGCGTCCGCTCGATCGAGCGCGTCAACCAGGTCCTCGTGCCGACGCTCCTGGTAATCGTTCTCATCGCCGTCGTGCGCGCGCTGACGCTGCCGGGGGCCGGGGCCGGGCTGGCCTACCTCTTCACCCCGGACTGGAGCCAGCTCGCTGAGCCGCGCCTCTGGCTCGAGGCGCTGACCCAGAACGCCTGGGACACCGGCGCGGGCTGGGGGCTGATCCTGACCTACGCGGCCTACATGCGGAAGGAGCACGGCGTCGTCCGCAACGCGGTCCTGACGGGCGTCGGCAACAACACGGTCTCGCTCCTGGCGGCGACGATGATCTTCGGGACCGTCTTCGCGGTCCTCGGGGCCGAGATGAGCCGGGGCGAGGTCCTCGACGTGATGCGCACCAGCGGGCCGGCCTCGACGGGGCTGACGTTCATCTGGATGCCGCAGCTCTTCGCGCAGATGGCCTTCGGCAAGGCGCTGGCGGTGCTGTTCTTCCTGGCGCTCTCGTTCGCCGCGCTCTCGTCGCTGATCTCGATGATCGAACTGGCGAGCCGGGCGCTCGTGGACTTCGGGCTGCCGCGCGCCCGCGCTGTGCCGACGGTCGCAGGCGTGGGGTTCGTGCTCGGGGTGCCGAGCGCGCTGAATCTGACGTTCTTCGCCAACCAGGACTTCGTGTGGGGCGTGGCGCTGATGATCTCGGGGGCATTCATCGCCTTTGCGGTTGTGCGCCACGGGGCGGCGCGGCTGCGCAACGAGCTGGCGACGCCGGGGGACTGGCGGCTGCCGCCGGTGTGGGACGGGGTGATCCGGTACCTCGTCCCGCTGGAGGCCGCCGTGCTGCTGGTCTGGTGGCTCGGCCTGGCCGCGACGGTCTACGCGCCCGACACCTGGTACAACCCGCTCGACCCGTTCAGCCCGATGACGTGCCTGGTGCAGTGGGCGCTCGCGCTGGCGCTTTTTATCTCGCTCAACCGCTGGATGGCCCGGCGCACGGCGGGTGCGGCTAGCCCGGAATGAACCGGGGCCGTTCGCCGAGCGCGGCCTCCTCGGCCCGGATGCGGACGCGGAGCACGAGGGCGTTGAGGAGCGTGAAGACGAGCGCCGTGAGCCACGCGGTGTGGACGAGCGGGAGGGCAGCGATCTCGATCATCACCCCGAGGTAGTTCGGGTGGCGGATGTGCCGGTAGAGGCCGCTCGCCACCGGCGGTGCACCGGGGAGGATCATGATGGTCGTCGTCCAGCGCGGCCCGAGCGCGCGGATCGCGGCGTAGCGCAGCGCCTGCCCGGCGGCCAGCCCTACGAGGCCGAGTGCCGCCAGGACGGGCACGAACGGCCGGTCGAGCAGAAAGACCTCGGCGAGCATGGCCGCGAACCACGCCGCGTGCAGCGCCACCATCCACGGCATGTGCCCCGTGCCGACCTCGTAGCCGCCCTTCGCCCGGATCGCCTCGGCGTTGCGCCGGCTCAGCCGAAGCTCGGCCAGGCGCTGCACCGCGACGAGGAGCACGAGGCCGAGAAAGAGCAGCGGAGTCGTCCGCACAGCGGGAACCAGAAACGAGAAACTAGAAACGGCGCTACCAGCGGAGCAGCACGATCTCGGCGACGAACCCCGGCCCCATCGCCAGCATCAGGCCCCAGGTGCCGGGCGGCGGCGGGTCGTCGCGCAGCACGGCGTCGAGGATCAGCAGCGCCGAGACCGAGGAGACGTTGCCGACCGAGCGGAGCACGGCGCGGCTGCGCTCGAGCGTCGTGCCGTTCAGCCCCAGGCCGTCTTCGAGCGCCTCGATCACCTTCGGCCCGCCGGGGTGGCAGACCCACTGCCCGATATCGGCGAGCGTCAGCTCGTGCTCGCCGAGGAAGGCGCGGATCTCGTCGCTCAGCGGCCCGCGCGAGGCCTCCGGCACGTCGGCCGAGAGGACGATCTGCATCCCGGTCTCCTTGATCTCCCAGCCCATGTAGTGCGCCGAGTCCGGGAACAGCACCGAGCGCGAGGCGACGACCGCCGGCCCGCCGGCCCCGGCCAGCGGGTGCGCGTCGCCGACGAGGAGGACCGCCCCGGCGGCGTCGCCGAAGAGGCCGCACGCGATCAGGTTGGCGATCGAGACGTCGTGCTTCTGGATGGTGAGCGAGCAGAACTCCTCGGCGAGGAAGACCGCCGCCTCGGCCGGGTGGCCGCGCAGGTAGTCCGCCACGCGGGCCGTCCCGGCGACGCCGGCGACGCAGCCCAGCCCGAAGAGCGGCATCCGCTTGGTGCTCGGCGCGAACGGCATCCGGGCCAGCAGGCGCGCGTCAATGGTCGGAATGGCGAGGCCCGTCGTGGAGGCGAAGACGAGCAGGCTCACCTCTTCCGGCCCGACGTCCGCCTCAGCGAAGAGCTTGCCCAGCGTTTCCTCGCCCAGCTCGACGGCGACGCGGGCGTAGATCGCGTTCGGCGCTTCCCACCCCCGGAGGTCGTAGTACTCCTCCTTCGGGACCGCGATGTAGCGCCCCTCGACCGTCGTGTTCTCGTGCAGCCGGGCGATGCGCTCGGTGTTGACGCCGTACTCCCGCCAGAGCATCTGCAGGTCCTCGCTGATCGTCTCTTGGGAATAGAAGTACGGCGGAAAGCCGGTGGCGGTGGCGGCGATAAACGGCATGGCATGGGGAGAGGAGAAGGGGCGGTGGTACGAGAGAGGGCAGAGCGGGTTCTATCCACCGCCCACTAACCGCGGGGTCGGCGACGTAGCTTGGGCGACGCCGCCTACCCGCCTCCCGATGCCGCGTCTCCTCGCCCTCGCCTGCCTGCTCCTGGCCGCCTCCCCGGCGCTCGCACAGCCCGACACGCTCCGCACCCGCGCCGAGCGCTCCGGCTTCCGCGCGACCTCGACCTACGCCGAGGTGATGACCTTCGTCGGCGTTATGGCGGCACAGCCGGGGTTTCACCAGACGAGTTTCGGGACGACCGTCGAGGGCCGCGACCTGCCCCTCGTGGTCTGGGTCGCGGACGGGTCCGATGCCGAGAGTGTTCGGGCGAGCGCGAAGCTCCGCGTGCTCATCGTGGCGAACATCCACGCGGGCGAAGTCGCCGGCAAGGAGGCGGCGCTGGTCCTGCTCCGCGAGCTTGCCGAAGGGCAGCACGCCGCGTGGGCCGACTCGCTCACCCTCCTCGTCGCCCCGATCTACAACGCCGACGGCAACGAGCGCCTTGACCCGGACAACCGCCCCCTCCAGCACGGTCCCGTTGACGGGATGGGCCAGCGCCCGAACGCCCAGGGCCTCGACCTCAACCGCGACTTCGTCAAGCTCGACGCGCCCGAGTCGCGCGCGCTCGTCGGGCTGATGACGGACTACGACCCGCACATCGTGATAGACCTCCACACGACGGACGGGACGGTCCACGGCTACCACCTCACCTACGCACCGCCGCTCCACCCGAACACCCCTGCCGTGATTGACAGTCTCTTGAGGCAGATGTGGCTGCCAGCGGTAACCGGAAGCTATAAACAGAAATACGGCTGGGACCTCACGTATTACGGGAACGACAAGCCGGAGTGGGGGCAGCCCCCCGGCTGGGCGACCTTCGACCCGCGCCCGCGCTTCGGGACGAACTACGCCGGGCTGCGAAACCGGGTCGGGATCCTCAGCGAGGTCTACAGCTACGCCGTCTTCGAGGACCGCGTACTCGCCACACTCCGGTTCGTGAGCGAGACGCTCGATTGGGCACACGAGCATGCGGGCGCGATCCGCGAGGTGGTAGAGACCGCCGACGAGGAATCCGTTATTGGAAGGGAACTGCTCCTTCGCTCGGCTGGGACGTGGCAGGCGTCGGAGAGGCCCGAGACGATCCTGCTCGGTGAGGTCGTCGAGGAGAAGAACCCGCACACGGGCGCGCCGATGCTCCGCCGCACCGACGTGCAGACCCCGACCGAGATGACCGTCTACGGCCGCTTCAGCGGGGCCGAGCCGGAGACGGCACCCGCCGCCTACCTCGTCCCCGACAGCCTCACCTCCGTGCTCGACCGGCTCGACGCGCATGGGGTCTATTATTTCGAGGTAGGCGAGCCGGCTACGGTGCAGGCCGAGGCGTTCCGCATCGACAGCGTCCGCACGGTCGAGGAGCCGTTCCAGGGTCGGCACGAACAGGAACCCTTCGGCCGTTACGAGCCGGTGGCGGTGCGCGCCGGGCCGGGCACGCTCGTCGTCCCGCTCGACCAGCCGCTCGGGCTGCTGGCCTTTACGCTCCTCGAGCCCCGCTCCGACAGCGGGCTGGCGGACTGGGGCTTCATCCGGCTCGACGCCGGGGGCTTCTACCCGATCCGGCGCGTCCCGCAGGCGGAGGAAGCCTCCCGGCTCCGCGCCGCGCCGACGCGCTAGCCGAACCCATTCGCCGCCCCAAACGTAGCAGTCCCATGACCTGCCGCTCGCTCCTGCCTCTCGCCGCGCTGCTCGGTGCTCTCGCCCTCGCCGGGTGCGGCGGCCGGGGGGCCGGCGAGGAGCTTGTCATCAAGCCGGTCTCGGCTGAGGAGCTGATCGAGGAGGTCCGCGCCGTAGACGCGGATGTCGTTGTCGTCAACTTCTGGGCGTCGTGGTGCCTGCCGTGCCGGACCGAGTTCCCCGAGTTCGTCCGCTTCAGCCGGGAGGCCGACCCCGACGAGGCGCAGGTCCGCTTCGTGACGATAGACTTCGAGGAGGACCTCCCGCACGCCGCCGAGTTTCTGCGCGAGCATGGGGTGCGCGGCACGACCTTTGTCAAGAATGGCAAGGACGGCCCGTTCCTCCAGGCCATCAACCCCGAGTGGACCGGCGCGATCCCGGCCACCGCCCTCTACGACCGCACCGGCAAGCGGCTCGCCTTCTGGGAAGGCCTCGTCACCTACGACCAGCTCGCCGAGCGCGTCCGCACGGTCCAAGCTCCCAGTCCACCTACTAACCCGACCTCGCTATGACGTTCTCCTCCCTCTCGCGCAGGGCCGCAGCCCTCGCCCTCGCGGTGCTGCTCGTCCCGGCCGCCGCGGCGCAGACCGCCCGGCCGCTCGACGTCGGCGCGGCGCTTCCGCTGGCCGACCGCTCGATGCAGAACGCCGGCGGCGCGGCGACCTCGCTCCGCCAGGCGATGGGCGACCAGGGCCTCGCCGTGATCTTCTGGTCGAACACCTGCCCGTGGGTGGCGAAGTACGAGGGCCGCGTCGTCGCGCTCGCCAAAGAGTACGAGGCGGCCGGCATCGGGTTCGTCGCCGTCAACGCCAACGATCCGGGGGCCTATCCCGAGGAGGGGTTCGCCGCGATGCAGAAGCGCGTCGCCGACAAGGGCTACTCGTTCCCGTACCTCGTGGACGAGGGGTCGGCGGCGGCCAAGGCGTTCGGGGCCTCGCGCACGCCGCAGATTTTCCTCTTCAATCCCGGCGGCACGCTGGTCTACGAGGGGACCGTGGACGACAGCCCGGCGGACCCCGGCCAGGTCGAGGAGCAGTATTTCCGCGACGCCATGAACCAACTCATCGCCGGGACGCAGATCGCGGTGCAGAAGACGAACGCGTTCGGCTGCACGATCAAGTTCTATTGATTCGTGTTGCGTGATTCGTGATCCCGAGCGCCAACGTCTCGGTGAACGCCCTCACGAATCACGCGACACGAATCACGCTCTTACCGCCCGGCTTCGCTCAAGCGTGGCCGGGCGGCGTAGTTTTGGCCGCTCTGTCTCTTTTCTTCGTCCCTATGCCCGAACCCACAACGGCACCCGCCCCCGTAGCCTCCAGCCTCGACCACGCCGCGCTCTACCGCGCCCTCCGGCTCCCGCGCGCCGTCGAGGAGAAGATGCTCCGGCTCATCCGGCAGAACCGCCTCTCGAAGTGGTTCTCCGGCCTCGGGCAGGAGGCCATCGCCGTCGGCTGCGTGTGGGCGCTGGAAAAACGCGACGTGGTGCTCCCGATGCACCGCAACCTCGGGGTGTGGACGACGCGCGGCCTCCCGCTCCGTCCGCTTTTCTGCCAGCTCATGGGCAAGGAGGGCGGCTTCACCCACGGCCGCGACCGCACCTTCCACTTCGGCACGATGGAGCACCGGATCGTCGGCATGATCTCGCACCTCGCCGCCATGCTGCCCGTCGCCACGGGCTTCGGCCTCGCCTCGCAGCTGAAGAACGAGGGCTTCGTCGCGTGCGCCTTCGTCGGCGAGGGGGCGACCCGCGAGGGCGACTTCCACGAGGCGCTCAACCTCGCCGCCGTCTGGAAGCTGCCGGTGCTCTTCGTCGTGGAAAACAACCGCTACGGGCTGTCGACGCCGACGGCCGAGGCGATGGCGGTCGAGGACATCGCCGACGCGGCGGCCGGCTACGCGATGGCCGGCGAGGTCGTAGACGTCAACGACGTGCTCGCGGTGATCGCGGCCGTCGAGCGCGCCGCCGAGCGGGCGCGGGCGGGGGAGGGGCCGACGCTCTTGGAGATGAAGACGTTCCGGATGCGCGGGCACGAGGAGGCGAGCGGGACGAAGTACGTGCCCGAGGCGCTGCTCGACGAATGGGCCGACATGGACCCGATCTTGCAATACAAAAACACCGCCCTCGCCGAAGGCTGGCTCTCCGAAGACGAGACCGACCGCATCGACGCCGCCCTCGCCGCCGAGGTCGAGGAGATCGCCGAGTGGGCCCTCCGCCAGCCCGAGGTCGAGAGCGACCTCGCCACCGAGCGCGCCGCCCTCTTCGCCCCCTCGCCGGTGGCGACCACCACGCCGCCCGGCCCGCGCTCGGAGAAGCGGTTCATCGACGCCGTCCAGGACGGGCTGCGCCAGGCGATGGAGGCCGACGAGCGCGTGCTCCTGATGGGCCAGGACGTGGCCGAGTACGGCGGCGTCTTCAAAGTCACCCAGGGGTTCGTCGAGCAGTTTGGGCGCGACCGCGTTCGCAACACGCCGATCATCGAGAGCGGGGCGCTCGGCTGCGCGATGGGTCTCGCGCTCGAAGGGTTTCGGCCGGTCGTCGAGATGCAGTACGCCGACTTCATCACGTGCGGGTTCAACCAGATCGTCAACAACCTCGGCACGACGCACTACCGCTGGGGCGAGCCGCTGGGCGTCACCGTCCGCGCGCCCTTCGGCGGCGGGATCGGGGCCGGGCCGTTCCACTCGCAGAGTCCCGAGGCGTGGTTCGCCCACGCCCCCGGCCTCAAGGTCGTCGTCCCCGGCACGCCGGCCGATGCGAAGGGCCTGCTGATGGCCTCGGTCGCGGACCCCAACCCGGTGCTCTTCTTCGAGCACAAGCACCTCTACCGCTCGCTCAAGGGCGCGGTGCCGGACGCGCCCTACACGATTGCCCTCGGCGAGGCGAATGTCGCCCGCGCGGGCACCGATCTGACGCTCGTAACGTGGGGCGTCGGCGTGCAGTGGGCGCTGGAGGAGGCCGCGCACTGGGCCGGGCGCGGGGCCGAGATCGAGGTGGTGGACCTGCGGACGCTCGTGCCGTGGGACCGTGCCGCCGTGCTCGGCTCGCTCGAGAAAACCGGCCGCCTGCTCGTGCTCCACGAGGCGCAGCGGACGGCCGGCTTCGGGGCCGAGGTCGCCGCCGAGCTCGTCGAAGAGGGCTTCGCGCACCTCGATGCGCCGCCGGTCCGGGTGGCCTCGGAAGACCTCCCGGTCCCGTTCTCGAAGGGCCTGGAGCAGACGATCTACTCGGCGAGCGGCAAGCTCCGCCCGGCCGTCGAGCGCGTGCTCGCGTATTAAGAGGATGGTGGCGAGGGCGGGGGTGAAGAGTCCTCCCATTCTCCCACACCCCCACCCCGACGCTACCCGGCGGGCACGGCAGCCGTCGGGCGCGGCACCTGGTCCTCCTCCTGGAGGGCGTGGTTGATCGTGACGGCGGCGCGGGCACCCTCGGCCGCGGCGACGACGACGAACTGCACGTCGCCGTCGGCGTCGCCCGCGAGATAGAGACCCGGCACGCAGGTGCTCTGGTCGGCCCCGGTGCTGACCTCGCCGCGCTCGTCGTACTGGCAGCCGAGGAGCCGGGGCAGCGGCGAGTGCTGGACGCGCGACGTGTTGAAGAACAGCGCGCGGCAGTCGAGCGGCGGGCCGTCCTCGAAGACGATGCGCTCTAGGCCCTCCTCGCCTTCGAGCCGGAGGAGCGGCTCCTCGCGGAGCGCGACGCCGCTGGCCTCGAGCCAGCTCCGGTCGTCGGGTGAGACCGGCTCGCCGTCGGTGCAGGCGGTGACGTCGCCGGACCACCGGGTGAGGGCGACGGCGGTGCCGACGGCGGCGGCCCCTTTGCCGTAGGCGGCGAGGGGCTGGTCCCGGTGCTCCCACGCGTCGCAGTAGGGGCAGTAGTACAGCCCGCGTCCGAAGAACGTGTCGGCCCCTTCGACGTCCGGGAGGCGGTCGCGGATGCCGGTGGCGAGGAGGATGCGCCGCGCCCGAAACCTCTGCCCTTCGCCGAGGCCGACCTCGAAGCGGGCCGGCGTGTCGGCCTCGTCGAGCACTCGCGTCTCGCGCACCGTGCCGTCGAGGACCTCGACGCCGTAGCCTGTCACCTCCGCGCGCGCGCGGGCCAGAAACTCGGCCGTCGCGAGGCCGTCGCGCGTGAGGTAGCCGTGGAGGGCGCGGCTCTGGGCATTGCGCGGTGCCCCGTTGTCCACGACGAGCACGGAGCGCCGGCAGCGAGCCAGGACGAGGGCGGCGCTGAGGCCGGCTGGGCCGCCCCCGATGATGACGACGTCGTACAGAGGCATGGCGGGCTTGGCATTCGGGTTTGGGGGGAGGAGAGAGGGCCCTCGCTGAGCGACCTGGGGCAGGTGCTGGTCAGCGGGCTTCTCTCCCCCAAAACCTGTACGGTACCACTCAGGTTGCAGAGGTACAGGCCACGCACTATGGCAGCGGACGCGCGCGTGCCGCTCTCGGCGACGCGGTGGCACCTCCACACGAACGTCTGCGTGCCGAAGCCGATCTGGGACGGGGACGCCTGGGCGCGCACGCTCGCCGACGGCCGCCCCGTCTTCGGGCCGGACAGCCCCATCGCCACCGAGGCCGGGTGCGACGACGTAGGCGGGCGCTTCCTGCCGACGGTCTTCGGCTGGATGGCGCACGTCAACCTCTTCGCCGAGGACCCCGCCGACGTGTGGAACGCGATGTACGGTCACGAAGACGAGCACGGCGGTGCGCACGGAGGCAGCGAGCACGATGGCCACGGCAGCGAGCACGGCCAGGGACATCACGGGTCGTAGGCTCGGCGGCGTGTTCACCGAGAGTTTAATAGCAGGGTCGCGCTCGGTGGGGTACCTTCCGGGTTGCTCGTGCTCAGTCCAGGCACTTCGCGCATCACGCCCTGCCCCCGGCGAATCGGCCGCGGGCATACGGCCCCCGCCGCTTTCGGCACTCACCGTATTCCAGAGGGACCCTTTATGGCTACGAACGACCGCGCCATGTACGAGCTGATGTACGTGGTCAACACCGTCTTGAACGACGAGCAGGTCACCGACATCGTCGGGCGCGTCACCGCGTTCATCCGCGAGAACGGCGGCGACATCATCGAGGTCGAGGAGAAGGGGAGCCAGCGGCTCGCCTATCCCATCGAGAAGAAGCGCAACGGCTACTACGTGCTCGCCTACTTCCGCGCCGACGGCGACTTCATCGAGCGCTTCGACCGCGCCATGCGGATCAACGACGACATCATGCGCCACCTCGTCCTGCGCTACGACGCCAAGATGGAGCGCCACTTCGAGAAGCGCCAGGCCCAGCCCGCCGAAGCCGAGGCCGAAGCCGCCGCGTAACCTCCGCCCAGACCCCCAGCTAAATCATGGCACGCAACGACCGCAAGAAACCCGCCGACCCGATTGCCCGCGCCGCCGTCCCCGGCACCAAGCGCCGCCCGACCTGCCCGTTCGAGTCGGCCGGCATCGAGTACATAGACTACAAGGACACCGAGACGCTCAAGCGCTACCTCAACGAGCAGGGCAAGATCCTGCCCCGGCGCGTCACCGGCGTCTCGGCCAAGTCCCAGCGCCAGCTCACGACCGCCGTCAAGCGCGCCCGCCACATGGCGCTGCTGCCCTTCGTCGCGGACAACATCAAGTAATCGAGTCGGGTGTACGGAGTTGAGGGGCGGGAGTCCGGACCCTCGACGCCTGACTCCCGACTCCCGACTCTGAAACCATGAACGTCATTCTCACGCAGGACGTCGAGAACCTCGGGCAGAAGGGGGAGACCGTCTCCGTCAAGAACGGCTACGGCCGCAACTTCCTGATCCCGCGCAGCCTCGCTGTCATCGCCAACACGTCGAACGTCAGGCGCTACGAGGAGGAGACCCGCCAGCAGGCCGTCAAGCTCGCGTCCGCCCGCAAGGACGCCGAGGCCCTCGCCCGGCGCATCGACGAGATAGAGATCGTGCTCCAGGCCCCGGTCGGCGAGGAGGACCGCATCTTCGGCACGATCACGACCCAGCAGATCGCCGACGCGCTCGCCGGGCGCGGGATCGAGGTGGACCGCCGCAAGGTCTCGCTCGACTCCGAGATCAGGACGACGGGCGACTACACGGCGACGGTCAAGCTGCACCCGGAGCACGTCGGGACGCTCAAGGTGCAGGTCGTCCCCGAGTCGCTCTCGGAGGCGCTCTAGCTCGGAAGCGCGCTAGGCCCGGCGCTCCAGGCAACACCCCCGGCGGGGCGTTCGTTGTTCCGGTGCGCCGGGCGCGGACGCCCCGCTGTTCGTAAAACGTAATGCGTAGAACGTAAGGATACCCGTAGCATGGCCGTTCAGCGGAGCGCCCTTACGCTTTACCTCTTTAACCATGCGCCTGCTGACTCTCCTGCTCGCTGCCCTCCTCGCGCCGGTCGCGGCGCAGGTGCCCGGCGGCGAGCCGGTGGCGTGGACGGCGACGGCGACGCCGAGCGAGGCCGCGCCGGGCGAGACGGTCCGGGTCGTGCTCGCCGCCGAGATCGGCGCGGGGTGGCGGATGTACGCGATGAACTCGCCCGTAGGCCGGCCGCTCGCCGTGGAGTTCAAGCGGAGCGCGGCGCTCGTCCCGGCCGGCCCGGCCCGGCAGGCCACCCCGAGGCAGGGCCACGACGAGATTCTGGGCAGCGACTATCGCTACTTCGCCGGCCGCGCCGAGGTGAGTCGGAGGTTCCGGGTCGCCCCGGACGCGCCGAGCGGGACGGCCTCGGTGCGGGGCACCGTCTTCTACATGGTGTGCAACGACGAGATCTGCCTGCCGCCGATGGAGGAGCCGTTCGCGGCCTCGCTCCGGGTTCGTGCCACCGCGAAGCGGGCTGCCCCCCCGACGGCTGCCACTCCAGTGGAGCCTGCGCTGCCCGCCTCGGCTGGGGTCGCCACGCCCGAGGCGGGCGCGCTCTATCCGGACGCACCCGCGAGCGAGGCTCCGCTGGTGGAGCCGGAGGCGGCGGCCGACCCTGCGCCGAGCGTGCCGGGCGCGAGCGCCTTCCCGGTCAGTCCCACGATGCCGGCGCGGAGCGGAGGGTGGGGCTTCCTGCTGCTGGCCGCCGGGGCGGGCTTCGCGGCGCTGCTGACCCCGTGCGTCTTCCCGATGATCCCGCTGACGGTGTCGTACTTCCTCCACCACGCGGGCGACCGGCGGCGCGCGGCGCGCATGGCCGGCGTCTATGGCCTCTCGATCGTTGGCCTCTTCACCGGCCTCGGGGTCGTGATGGCGCTCGCGGTCGGGGCGGCGGGGCCGCAGCTCATCGCGGCGAATCCCTTCGTGAACCTCGCTATCGGCCTCGTGCTCGTCGTCTTCGGGTTCTCGCTGCTCGGGTTCTTCGAGCTGCGGATGCCGGCAGCGTGGACGAACGCGCTCAACCGGCAGGGGAACGAGCGCGGGGGCTACCTCGGCGTGCTGTTCATGGGGCTGACGCTGGTGCTCGTCTCGTTCTCGTGT
>JBBSMV010000028.1:0-16948 GCA_038232975.1 Rhodothermales bacterium | reverse complement strand
GTGCCCGTGGACCGCGGCGGCGACATCACGTACCACGGTCCCGGCCAGCTCGTCGTCTACCCGGTCTTCGACCTGGGCCGCTTCTTCACTGACATCCACCGCTACCTCCGCACGCTCGAAGAGGCCGTGATCCAGACCTGCGCGGCCTACGGGCTGAGCGCCGGCCGCGTCCCCGGACGCACGGGGGTGTGGATCGAGGCCGGCACGACGCGGGAGCGAAAAGTCTGTGCCTTCGGGGTCCGGTGCAGCCGGTGGGTCACGATGCACGGCCTCGCGCTCAACCTCAACACCGACCTCGCCTACTTCGGCCACATCGTCCCGTGTGGGATCGCCGACCGGGGCGTGACCTCGCTCGCGGCGGAGCTCGGCCGGCCCGTAGACGAGTCCGAGGCGGCGGCCCGGCTGCTCGGGCACCTCGCCGACGGGTTCGGACTGCGGCTCACGCACTACACCGACGACGAGGCTCACCGTTTCTTCGACGCCTTCGGCGTAACATCAGGCACGGTGGCGGTGTAACATCTCCGTGTCCACCGTCGCCCCTCTGGACCCGCCGTCCTGCGGGTCCTACCTTCCGCCTCACCCAGCTCCCAATCCCATGGCCTTCAGCACCGAACAGTTCGCCCGCCAGCTTCTCATCGAAGCCCTCTTCTACGACGAGGAGTACGTCGCCCTCGGGAACGTCAGCCTGATCGACGGGGCCGCGCAGCGCGAGCTGTACCTCGCCTCGTTCGACCCTGAGCGCGACACCTACCTGATCGAGGAGGCCGTCGAGTGGGAAGAGCTCGACGCCGACGAGGACGGCGAGATTGACTACGCCCTCGCCGTGGACGGGCAGGAGTACGGGACCTACGAGACGCCCGAGGAGGCCGCCGACGCGCTGCTGAGCCTCGCCCGCGAGCACGACCTCAGCCCGAGCTTCATGCTGCTGTTTGACGAAGAGGAAGCGTAGGGGTTTGCTTAACCAAACCCCGGCGGGTGGCCCTGATGCGTAGGGACACGGCGTGCCGTGGCCGGGGCAAGGCCAGCACGCGGACATGGTGTGCCATGTCCCTGCGTCGTTTGGACCTGTCCATGTGGCGTCAGTCGGCCAGCGGGAGCCGGACGAAGAACGTCGTCCCGACGCCCGTCTGCGTCTCGAAGGAGACAGTGCCGCCCGACTCCTCGACGGCCTTTTTGGTGATGGCGAGGCCGAGGCCCATGCCGCTGGTCTTGGTCGAGAAGTTGGGCTGGAAGACGCGCGCGCGCGCGGCCTCGGGGATGCCGGTGCCGGTGTCGCGGACGGCGCTCCATGCCCACGCCGCCCCGTCCTCCTGGCGGCGCTCGGTCTGGAGCGTGACGGGGCCACGCTCGGTCTCGGGCATGGCCTGGAGCGCGTTCTTGAGGAGGTTGATGTAGACCCGGCGCAGCTCCTCCCGGTCGGCGACGACCGGCAGCGGCGTAGGGCTGAGGGCGAGGACGATCCGGGCGTGCGGCTCCTCGCCGAGCAGCGCGGCGGCCTCGCGCACGACCTCGCTCAGGTCGAGCCGCTCGGGGTGGCGCTGCGGCAGGCGGGCGAACGACGAGAACTCGTTGGCGATCCGCGTGAGCGCGTCGATCTGCTCGATGAGGGTGCCGGTGATGCGGTCGAGGAGCGCGCTGAAGCGGCCGTTTGCCTCGCTTCCCTCCAGCTCGTGGTCTGCGCTCTCAGGGTGGGCGCTCTCGTGATGGGCGCGGCGGAGGTGCTGCACCGAGAGCTTCATCGGGGTGAGCGGGTTCTTGATCTCGTGGGCTACCTGGCGGGCCATCTCGCGCCAGGCCAGCTCGCGCTCCTGCTGCGCCAGGCGGCGGCGGTTCTCCTCGAGCTGGTGGCGCATGGCGTTGAACGTCTCGATCACCTCGCCGACCTCGTCGTGGCTCTCGACCGGGATCGCCTCGCCGCCCTCGCCTGCGCCGACGGCCCGGAGGCCGGCGCGCAGCCGGCGGAACGGCCGCGTCAGGTCGTTCGCCAGCAGCGTCGTGGTGAAGAAGATGCCGACGAGCAGCAGCAGCAGCACCCCGAAGAGGTAGGCCACCATCCGCGCCTGGTCGGACTCGATGGCGAGCTGCTCGGGGAGCGTCGGGATGGCGATGACGGCCCCCGGCCGGCCGGCCGTGTCGGGGAGCGCCTCGTAGCCCGTCGTGTAGGCGAACGTCCCGACGCGCTCCTCGGCGAAGGCGTAGCGCTCGCCCGCGACGTAGAGCGCCTCGTAGACCGCGATCGGCAGGCGGCGGTCAATGAGGCGCTGGCGGACGAGCTGGCTGCGGCTGCTCGCCACCAGGTCGGCCCCGCGGTAGAGGTTTATGTCCAGGCCGAGGCGGGGGCCGATCACGTCGGGCCGCGCCCGGTCCAGGACGCGGTAGAGCGGGATGCTGTCCTCCGCGCCGGCCTCTAGGCCGGTAGCGGCCTCGGCGTAGAGCGCGTCTTCGACGCGGGCCAGCCGCCGCTTGAGCCGCTCCTCGACCTCCTGCCGGTTCTGCGTCACCACGACCTCCTGCCCGATCAGCCCCGTCAGCACGACCGAGGCGACGCCGACGAGCAGGAAGCGGTTGAGCACGCGGTCGCGGAGGCGGCTCCGGCGCGCGTCCAGCCCCGCCCGCCGCCGGAGGCCGACCCCGGCGAGGGTCGCCCCGAGCGCGAGCGCGAGCGCCGGCAGCAGCAGCCGCAGGTAGAAGTAGAGGTGGTCGTAGATCACGACGTCGGCCCTGCGGACGGCGACGACGCGGTCGGTCCCCGGCTCCCTTCGGTAGTAGACCCTCACCGGCTCGCCGCCGACGCGCTCGCTGCGCCACAGCGCCTCGCCCCGGCGCAGCGCCGCGGCGACGGGCGGCGGCAGGCGGAAGCGCCCGTAGTCGTCGCCGCGCGTGCGGACGAGGACGCCGCCCTGGAACTCGGCGAAGGCGAGGTCGCCCTCGCCGACGTTGGTGAGGCCGGCCGGGACGAGCACGCGCGGGAACGGCGTCTCCGAGACGTAGCGCGTCGGCTTCGGCTCGGCCCGCGCCGTGACCCAGCCGAGCACGGCCCCGTCGCGCGGGCGCCGCACCGGCCCGACGCCCGCGTAGCGGTACTTGCCGCGCGGCGTCGGCTCGCGCTCGACGACGAAGCCCGGCGCGGTGTCGGCGGTGTAGCGGCGGCGCAGGGTCTGGAACGAGAGCGGCTCGTCGGCCGCGCGCGCAGCGCTCCCGAAGAAGGTGGACGAGGTCCCAGGCGGCGGCAGCTCCCGGTAGCTCCCGAGCGTGTCGCCGCTCGGGTTCAGGAACGAAAGGCTCACCGTGTAGTCGGCGAGCGCGGCCAGGAGCGAGCCGGTGACAAGGTCGGTGGCGAGCGAGTCGAAGCGCGGCAGGCGGGCCGAGGCGGCCCCGCGGCGCAGGAGGGCGTCGCGGACGGTGCCCGAGGCGCGGGCATCCAGGAGCACCCCTTCGAGCGCGAAGGCGACGCGGGCGTCCTCGCCCTCGCCGAACTCCTCGGCGGCATCCTCGAGGCGCGCCTCTTGCTTGTCGCGCGCCGCCCCGAACAGCACCGGGTACGCCAGCGCCGCCAGCACAAGAGCCGCCACAAACGTCCCGCGCAGCGCGAGGGCATGGACCCAGGCGTCCGGCTCGCGCTCCAGCCACCACGCCGCCAGACCGGCGACGTTGAAGAAATGGATGGTAGCCCACCACGGCAGCACCTCGCCCAGGCCGCTCAGCCCGTAGCCCATGGCGAGGACCGAGGCGGCGATGAGGCCGCCACCGAGCAGCCGCGCACCGCCCCGGACCCCAGCCAGCGCGGCCAGGCCAGCCAGGGTCAGCACCGCCGCGAGCGTCAGCAGCAGCAGCGCCCCGAACACGAGCAGGATCAGCCCCTGCGGCAGCGGCCCCGTCCGGTCGAAGTAGGGCAGCGTCGCGTCGAGCACGGAGTGGCGGACGAGGACGCCGAAGAGCGCGACGACGCCCAGGCCCGCGGCCGCTCCGAGCGCACTCGCCAGCGCCCAACGCGCCCCAGGCCGCCGCTCCGCCGCCCCGGCCGCGCGCCGCCGCCAGCGGAGCACGCGCAGGGCGAAGCGCAGCCACGCCAGCCCGAAGACGACGGCGAAGAGCGACGTGACGAGGAGGTCCCCCACCGAGCCGAGGAGGCCGCCGCCCACGCCGGAGGCCAGATACGTCGGATCGAAGAGGGCGATTTCGCTCGCCGCGCCGCCGAGCCGCCCTTCCGGCCCGGCAAACCAGCGCGCCGGGACGCCGAGACCGAGCAGCAGGTACCGGGACCCGACCCACACCGCCGCCGCGATCACAAGGGCCGTCGCGGCAAGTCCCCACGCCCGCCCCGACCCGGCGGCCGGTGCGCGCTCGGCCCGTCGCCCCAGACGCTCCGCCACCAGCCAGAGGCCCCACAGACCCCACCCGACGAGGAGCACGCCCCAGAACGCCGCGATGTCGCCCGTCTCCTTCCGCACGGCCCCCTGGAGCGCCGCCACCGAGGGCGTCGGGACGTGGACGACGGCCAACACGGTCCCGCCGAGGCCACGCACGACGTAGCGCGCCTCGTCAGCAGCCTCGGCCTCCGAGGCCTCGCTGGTAGGTGGTCCGAAGTGGACCTCGAAGGGGATGCCCGCCTGCGCCTGCCACGCGTCGGTCAGGTCGAAGTCGCGGAGGTAGCCGTTGCTGACCGGCACCGTGGCCCCGACGAGCCGGACCATGCGCACCGCGCCGAGCACGCGGCCGGCCTCGCGGACCGGGAGCCAGAGGACGAGGCCCTGCCGCAGCGCCCCGTCGCTGGCGACGTCCGTCTGCACGGCCGCCAGGAACCGCGTCGTCCGCGTCGCCGGGCCGAGCGGCAGGCTCGGGCCGCTCCAGGCGACGAGCGCGGGCGTCGGCGTGTAGAGCTCGGCCGTCAGGCCCTCGGGCAGGCGCAGCGCCGCGAAGCGCGCGACGGCCGCCGCGCCCGGCCCACCTTTGGCCCGGAGCGCCCGGAGCACCTGCGGGTCGCGCGCCAGCGCCTCGGCCCGGCGCAGCAGGTCCGCCTCGACCTCGGCGATCTCCCGCTCCACGACGCGGGCCGCGTGGGCTACGGCGTCCGCCTGCGCCGCCACGCCCCGCTCGGCAATGCGTTCGACGCGCCACGCCTCGAGCGCCCGCGTCCCTGCGAGCAGCAGAACGAGGAAGGCAGCGACGGCAGCGTACCGTGCAAAGGCTCGCATGGACCGAGAAGAGGACACGGGGGGCGTACCGGCAACGTTGCGCAAAGGTACGCCTCGGGCGCTGGCGAGCGCCGCCTGCTACCGGCTGCCTCACTCGATGCGGATGCCCCGGAGCTGCCAGACCGGCCCGCGCGCCCGCAGCCGCACCGACACCCCGACGGGCTCGCTCTCGCCCTCGGCCACCCAGTAGCGGCCGATCATCGAGCGGCGGTCCTCGGCGAGCACCTCCTGCTCGAAGACCACCTGCTTCGGCGGATAGCGCTGGAAGAACCCGCCGAGCACGCGCCCGGCCTGCGCCCGGCTGTAGGACGACCCCTTGCCGAAGATCACCACCTCGACCCGGTCGGCCGCGCCTTCGAGGAGCGCCTCGGCATCGCCCGCCCGGAAGGCCTGCTCGATCTGGCTCAGCGCCGCCGAGTCGGGCTGGGCGAGTGCCGCACCGTGGCCCGACCCGGCCGGCGGCCCGCCGACGAGCATCAGGGTCAGGAAGAGGCCGAGGGCGGCGGAAACCAGGGTTCGCATGAAAGGGCGGGGCAGGCTATGTTCCGCCGGGTCTAGGTCGCGGCCGGAAGATAGGCGGCCTCAACGTAGTGATGCACGGAGCGACGTAGCGGCAGGAGCGGCAAAAAACAGTCCAACCCGCCGCCGAACCGCCCACCGGCTGCCCTGACCTACCGGGGCATCCCCTACGCCCCCTTTCGGCGATAGCGGCCTCCTCGATTTGCTACACCGCAGGCCCGCTGCCGAGCGCCTCAGCAAAAGCCTCCACCCGGTCGCGCCATGCTCAGCCTCTCAACGATACAACGGTGACGCCCGGTCCGCCCTCCTCCCACGGCGCGTCGGCGAAGCGGGCGACCTCGGACCGCCCTTCGAGGTATTCGCGGATGGCGGCGCGCAGCGCGCCCGTGCCCGTGCCGTGGAGCACCTCGACGGTTTCGAGGCCGGCCATGCCCGCCTCGTCCACGAGCCGCATCACCGCCGGGATCGCCTCCTCGACGCGGTGCCCCCGGAGGTCCACCCGGCGCTGCGCGTCGAGCATCGGCATCGCCGTCCGGCGCTGCGGGCCGGCGGCGCGCTTGGTGCGCGGCTTGGCCGGGCCGCCGACTTTCGTCAGGCGCTTCAGCTCGGCGCGGACCTTCATCTGCCCGAGCGCCACGAGCGCCTCGTCGCCGCCGAGCTCGAGCACCTCGCCCGCGAGCTCCCCGTCGTCGAGCCGGACGTGGTCGCCGACGCGGACCGGGCCGGAGGCCGCCTTCGCCGAGTCGGGGCGCGGCTTCGCGGCGCGGCGCTTTTTCGCTCGTTTCCGCTCGACCTGCTCTTTGAACCCTTCGAGGTCCTCGCGCGCGGCGCGGGTCTCCTCACGCGCGGCCTGCGCCTCTTTGATCTCCCGGATCGTCCGCTCGACGCGGGCGTTGGCCTCGCCGACGATCCGCTCGGCCTCCGCGAGCGCCTGCCCCACGATCTCGTCCTTGCGGCTCTTGAGCGCTCCGGCGCGGTCCTCGTACTCCTGCCGGGCGCGAGCCGCCCGCCGGGCCTCCTCGCGGGCCGTCTCCAGCTCGGCCTCGAGGGCCTGCGCCTGCGCCTCGAACGTGGCGATGAGGTCTTCGAGCGCCGTCTTGCCCTCGCCGGCGAGGGCGCGGGCGCGGGACAGCACGCCGTCGTCGAGGCCGACGCGCTGGGCGATCTCGAAGGCATACGACGAGCCAGGGATGCCTTCCCGAAAGCGGTAGGTCGGCGAGAGCGTCGCCTGGTCGAACTGCATCGAGGCGTTTTCGACACGTTCGTGGCTGTGGGCGAACGCCTTGAGCGTGCCGTGGTGGGTCGTGGCGACGGTGCGCGCCCCGCGCGCGGTGAGCGCCTCGAGCACGGCCTGGGCGAGCGCACCGCCCTCGGCCGGGTCGGTTCCGGTGCCGGCCTCGTCAATTAGGACGAGGGCGTGCGTGTCGGCCTCGGCGAGCATCCGGCGGAGGTTCTTGAGATGCGAGGTGAAGGTCGAGAGGTCCTGCTCGATGCTCTGCTGGTCGCCGATGTCTACGAAGAGCCGCTCGAAGAGCGCGAGGCTGGTGCCGGGGGCGGCGGGGACCGGCAGCCCGCACGCCGCCATCAGCGCGAGCACGCCGACGGTCTTCATGGCGACGGACTTGCCGCCGGCGTTCGGCCCGGTGATGACGAGGGTCCGCTGCGCGTCGCTCAGCTCGAGGTCGAGCGGGACGACAGCGCGTCCGGCAGGGCCGCTGTCGGTTTCGCGCAGGAAGTGCAACGCCAGCACCGGGTTGCGGCCCCGGACGATGCGCACCAGGCCCTCGTCGTTGAGCTCTGGCACGAGGGCGTCTAGCTCGTTCGAGAGGCGTGCCCGCGCCTGGAGCGCGTCAAGGCGGGCGAGGACGTCGAGGCCGGCGCGGACGTCGGGGAGGCGGCTGCGGAGGTGGCCGGTTACCTCGCGCAGGATGCGGCGGACCTCGCGGGCGCGTTCTAGCTCCAGCTCGCGGACCTCGTTGTTGAGGTCGAGCACGGCGGCCGGCTCGATGTAGACCGTCTGGCCCGAGCCGGAGACGTCGTGGACGAAGCCCTGCACCTTGCGCTTGGCCTCGGCGCGGACGGGGATGACCGCGCGGCCGTTGCGGATCGTCGGCTGCTCCTCGGTGGCGTAGCCCTGCGCCGACGCCTCGCGGAGCGACTGGAGGAGCGTGTTCCTGAGCTGCCCCTGCCGCTCGGCGAGCGCGTGCGTGATGCGCTGCAGTTCGGGTGAGGCCTCGTCGCGGACCTGGCCGCGCTCGTCCACCGTCCGGGCGATGTGCTCCTCGAGTTGCTTCTGGACGGCGATCTGCGCGGCGAGGCCGGCGACCTCGGGGTAGCTCTCGCGGCGCGTCTTGAAATACCCGTGCGCCCGGCGCATCGTCCCGAGGACGGCCCCGACCTCGGCGAGGTCCTCCGCTTCGAGGGTGGCCTCTTTGGGCTGGGCGTGGCGGAGCGCATCGCGCACGTCCGGCAGCGGCGCGAGCGGGAGCGGGTCGCCGGCGCGGAGGGCCTGCTGCAGCTCGGCCGTCCGCGCCAGCAACCCTTCGACGCGCGCGCGGTCCGCCGTCGGCTGCATCGCCCGGAGCCGCTCGCGCCCGAGCGGGCTGAGGGCGTGGCCTTCGAGCCGCTGCCGGACGGCGTCGAAGCCGAGCTTCTGCTGGGCGTCGTCGGGGTAGAGCTTCATCGCGCCGCCGTCACGCCTCGACCGGCCCCGCCGTGGCGTGGTCGCCGATGTTGAGCGGGCCGGCGTAGCGGTAGACCTCGGCGCTCTGCCCGACGATGGCGTCGTCGAGCGCCGAGTCGTTGACGCGGGCATCGTCGAAGACGATCGCGTTCTTGACGACCGAGTTCGCCACCTCAGCTCCGCCGTGGATGGCGACATACGGCCCGACGACCGAGTCCACGACGCGGGCCCCCGGCCCGAGGTAGACCGGCTCGATCAGCACCGAGTTCTCGGCGGTGCCCTGCTTCTCCGGCCCCTCCTCCTTGTCGAGGATGACCTTCGTGGTCTCCTTGAGCGCGGGTATCGTCCCGCAGTCGAGCCACTCGGAGACGTTTGCGGTCTTGAAGACGGCCCCGGCCTTGAGCATCCGGTCGAGGGCGTCGGTGAGCTGGTACTCGCCGCCGACGCCGGTCACGTCGTTCTCGATCAGGTAGTCAATCTCGCGGCGGAGCGCGGCTCCGTCCTTGACGTAGTAGATGCCGATGATGGCCTCGTTCGAGATCGGCTCCGAGGGCTTCTCGACGAAGGCGGTGATGCGCTCGTCGGCGTCCTTGACCACGACCCCGAAGCGGCTCGGGTCCTCGACGTGCTTGACCCAGACGACGGCGTCGGCGGCGTCGAGGTCGGGCTTCTCGTCCATGTCGAAAAGCGTGTCGGCGAAGACGACGACGCACTCGCCGGCGAGGTGGTCACCGGCCTGCACGACGGCGTGGGCCGTTCCCAGGGCGGTCTCCTGGACGCCGAAGCTCGCCGTCATGCCGTGGCGCTCGGCGATCTCGGTCAGGCGGTCGCGGACGCCCTGCCCGAAGTCGGGGCCGAGGACGAAGACGGCCTCGTCGATCCCGCGCGGGAGCACGTCGGCGAAGGTGTCCATGATGCGCTCGACCATCGAGACGCCGCGGACGTGGATGAGGGGCTTGGGGGTGACGTGGGTGTGCGGGCGGAGCCGGGTGCCGCGCCCGGCCATCGGGATGATGAGCTTCATGCGGATGGGGTGAGGGTGAGGCCGGAAGGTAATTCGAGGGGTAGTCCGCCTATACCGGGCGTGCCCCCGATGGTTCGAGCCGGGGCGGCGGGCCGGGCAGAATCAACAGAGTCTGCTTTGTCCGGGTGCTTTCGGCGATCCGCCTCCGCTGTGGTCTTTCCCTGACAGCGGCGTGCAGCATAGTCGGCAGCCCGGAACTGGCTAAAAGGGCTGGTAGACCGCGTTTTAACGGGTTGTGGTTACGGGAGCCGCGGGGGGAACGGAACTTGGAAGCCGTGCCGTGGGGTTGAAGCCCCGCTCTTCCGGGGACTCCCTCCCTACCACTCTCTGCCCACAACCTACGCTACGACTACCATGCACACCCTATTTCACCGCTTCCGCCTCGTCCTGCCCCTCGCCGTCCTCGCTATGCTCGGTATGACCGTCGTCGGCTGTCAGAACATGAGCAAGACCGGCCAGGGGGCCGTCGTCGGGGCCGGGGCCGGGGCCGTCGTCGGCGGCATCATCGGCAAAGCCACCGGGTCTACGGCGCGCGGGGCCATCATCGGCGCGGCCGTCGGCGGCACCGCCGGAGCCGTCATCGGCAACCAGATGGAGGAGCAGGCCGAAGAGCTCGACAACGAGCTCGAGAACGCTACGGTCGAGACTGTGCCGGGCGCAGACGGCAACACGGCCGGCATCAAGATCACGTTCGACAACGCGATCCTGTTCGACTTCGACAGCTACACGCTCCGCCCGGCGGCCCAGGCCGACCTCGCGCAGCTCTCCAACAGCCTCGCCAACTACCCGAACACCGACGCGCTCGTGGTCGGCTACACGGACGCGACCGGCTCGGAGGACTACAACCAGACGCTCTCCGAGCGCCGCGCCAACGCCGTGGCGACCTACCTCGCGCAGCAGGGCGTCGCTCCCGGCCGGATGCAGATCTCCGGCATGGGCGAGAGCAACCCCGTCGCCTCGAACGCCACCGACGAGGGCCGCCAGCAGAACCGCCGCGTCGAGATCGCGCTCTACGCCAACGAGGCGTACCGCCAGCAGCTCCAGAACGAGCAGGGCGGCTGATCAGATCGCTTGAACCTGAGCGCCCGTTCCAGGGGGCCTTCGGCAGGTGCCGGGGGTCCCTTTTTTTGTAATGGAAGGAGCGGAGGGAATGGGAAGCTGAGCACGGAGTGAGGCGTCTCGCTGACCCCGACTAGGGCGAACGGCGTTCGCCCCTACAGGTGCCGAGCGCGGCGGCTGTGCTACCTTTCCCGGCTTTCCTTTCCACTCCCTCCACTCCCTCCGCCTATGGAAACCCCTTTCGCCACCGATGTCCGGATGAAGCCGGAGGAGATTCAGGCCTGGAACGACACGCGCACGCGGGACTCCTGGCTCATCTTCCGCATCATGGCCGAGTTCGTCGAGGGCTACGAGGTGATGTCGCGCATCGGGCCGTGCGTGAGCGTCTTCGGCTCGGCGCGCACGCAACCGGGCACTCCGTTCTACGCGCTCGGCGAGGCGGTCGGCCGGGCGCTGGTCGCGCGGGGCTACGGCGTCATCACCGGCGGCGGCCCCGGCATCATGGAGGCCGCCAACAAAGGGGCGCAGGAGGCCGGCGGCGCGTCCGTGGGCCTCAACATCGCCTTGCCCCACGAGCAATATGCCAACCCCTACGTGGACCCCGACAAGCTCCTCACCTTCGACTTCTTCTTCGCCCGCAAGGTGATGTTCGTCAAGTACACGATGGGCTACGTCGTGCTGCCGGGCGGCTTCGGCACGCTCGACGAGCTGTTCGAGTCGCTCACGCTCATCCAGACCGGCAAGGCCGCCCCCTTTCCAGTCGTCCTCGTCGGCTCCGAGTTCTGGGGCGGGCTGCTGGACTGGGTCCGCGACGCGCTCCTCGGCGCGGGCAACATTTCGGCCGAGGACCCCGGCCTGGTCACGCTCACCGATGACCCTGAGGAGGCCGCTGAGATCATCGCCGCCTTCTGCCGCCGCCACGGACACCTGCCGAACTTTTGAGTCGGGAGTCACGAGTCGGGGGTCAGTGGCGTGTGAGGCAGACGGCTGTGCCTAGCCTAGCACACACGAAAAGGCGGCGGGGGCGCGTTTTTGCCCCGCTGCGCCTCGGCAAGATCCTTGTGAAGCCGGATCATGCTGCCGCACTGTAACGTAGGGTTCTCCCCCTGATGCCGCCGCAACCCCCGCCCCTCCCCGTAACCGACAGAACGCTATGAACGCCAAGACCCTGATCCCCTGCCTCCTCGCGCTCGCCCTCCTCGCCCCGGCGACGGCGCGTGCGCAGACGATGCCTGACAGCATGACGGTCCAGCCGGTGGACGAGATGTCCGAGACCGGGGCGGTGAATGCCGACGCCCGCACCCAGGTCCAAACGATGATGGATGAGGCGAAGGCCGCCAACGCGCAGGCCACAGCCGAGAGCTACACGATGGCCGCTGAGAAGTACCTCGAAGCCGCCGAGGTCGCCCGGGCGTCCGGCGACGACCAGCTCGTTGCCAGCGCGACGGGCATGATGGAGGGGGCCGCGAAAGCCTTCGTGGACGCCGGCTCCGCCTACTCCGACGCCGAGGACCATGCCGCCGCCGCCGCCCAGTTCAGTCGCGCCGCTGAGGTCGCCGAGAGCCTCGAGGACACAGCGCTCCAGGCCAAGACCTCGTTCAACGCCGGGGCCGCCTACTTCAAGGCCGAGGACTATCCGGTGGCGCTTCCCCTGCTCGACACCGCCATCCTCCTCTCGCCGGACGAGCTGAACTACTACTACGTGCGCGGCCTCACGCTCCGCGGCAGCGGCGACACCGAGGGCTACGAGACGGCCTTCGCCGAGCTCGCCGCGCGCGCCGACTCGCTCGGCGACACCGAGATGGCCCAGCGCGTCGGCGACACGGTCGGCAAGGGCTACCTGATCGAGGCCAACGAGGCGCTCCAGGCCGACCGCTACGGCACCGCGATTGAGGCGCTCGACAAGGCCGCGCCGTTCCTCGGCGAGGACCACGAGACGCTCAACAAGCTCTACGCGAGTGCCTACTACAAGATGGGTGTCGGCCAGGTCAAGGCCGAGCAGTTCGCCTCGGCCCAGCGCTCGCTCTCGCAGGCCATCGAGTACGGCCGCCGCGCCGGCCTCGGCTCGCTCGTCAGCGGCGCGCAGGCGCAGCTCGACTACGTGAAGCAGGTCCAGGCGCAGGGCTGATCCTCCAGACCACGCCGCCTCCAGAGGCCCGTAGCCCCGTCGGCTGCGGGCCTTTTCTGTGCCCGCCCTACAGCCGGGTCTCGATCCCGACGAAGACCTCGACGGTGCGGAGCGCGTTGCGGGCGTAGGGCGCGGTGAAGGCCTGCACGCTCAGCCCCGTCTCCCCAAAGACGGTGACGGTCGCGCCCAGCCCGGTGCGGACGACGCGCTGCTGCGGGAACGCCTCGGGCTGCACGCCGAGCGCCGTCTCCACCGGCTCCGGCTCCTGCACCGACCACGCTACATCGAGCAGCCCCTGCACGAGGAGGCGGTCGAAGAGCGTGTACCCCGCCTCGAGCTTGAAGAGGACCTCGTCGCTGTAGGCCACCTCGGCCCCGCCCTCGGCGAGGCACACCTCCTCGGCATCGTCGGGCTGCGACGCCGGGCAGACAACCACGCGCGACAGGTCGAACACCGAGGTCCGGTAGCGGTAGCCGAGGCCCGCCTGCGCGTAGGCCGGCAGCGGCCAGAGGCTCCGCCCGTAGGCGACGACGAGCTGCGCGTCCACCTGTCCCGGCCCGACCGTCGGCGCGACGTTGCGCCGGTAGCCGAGCGGGACGATGAGCGCCGCGTTCGCCGCCAGCGCGCTCCGCTCGGCCCGCAGCCCAGCGGCCTCCTCCAGCCCGATCCGCAGCCCGAGCACCGCCGAGCCGAGGTCCGAGGTCTGCCGCTCCACCGGCACGTCGAAGCCCCCGTCGCGGACGAAGAGGCGCTTGTAGGGCAGCGTGCCGAAGAGCGTCAGGCTCGGCGCGAGGCCGACCTCGCCGTAGAGGTAGCGGCTGCGGTCGCGGAACGGCGTGCCCTCGGTGTCCGGGTCGTAGGGGACCACGTCGCCGCCCGCGTCGTAGCGCTCGGAGGCGTTGGCGAAGCCCTGCGTGATCTTGAGGTAGGCCCGCCCCGGCGTCTGCGTCCACGCCTGCGCGTGCGCGAGCATGGGGACGAGGAGGGCAGCAAGCAGGAGAAGGGTGCGGAGCAGCATAGCGCGACGGTCAGGAAAGGCGGCGGACGCAGCCAAGATCGCCGCTTCCCGACCGGCACGCAAGGGCATTCGGAGGACGGTGGTGCCATTCCTCGGGCGACCACATGGGGTCGCCCCTACTACAGGCGCGATGGTCTCGGTACCTTTTCCAGCTTCTCTCTGTCCTCTGCTACATGGCAGCGTGCGGCCGGGTGAACCGGAGGTACACCCACGCCGCGAGCGCGCCGAAGACGATGTGCGTGAAGATACTCACCCAGTTGCGCGCCATCGCGAACCACGGGAACACCGCGGTGAAGCCGTAGAAGTTGACCAGGTAGAGCACCAGCCCGAAGACCGCTCCGACGAGCAGCGCCATCCCCGCCCCCACCTGGCTGATGATGAAAGCGAGCAGGACGGCGAACGCGACCGAGAGAATGAAGTGAATGATCATGGCCGTCAACACCACGCCGAAGTCGAACGTCGGCGGTGGGGGCGGGTTAGGCAGGACGCTCTGACCGAGCGCGATCGCACCGATCATGCGCGGCGGCCCCCACGGACTGCCGGCGAGAAACAGCGGGACCATGACCATCTCGAGGATCAGGAAGACCAGCCCGGCGATGAGACCCGCCCAGACGGCGGCTTTCCAGTTGGGAGTAGAGGTCGCTACGTAGTCAGCCATAATGGGTACCTGAAGGAGTTAGCGGGAGATGGAGAGTGAGCGCCTAAAGATAGGCCCTTCAACCATAACGGCCGGGGCAGGCCGTGTCACGTTCCGCCCCGGCCGTTCCAGGTCATCTTACATCTTAGGCGTGAGGGTCACGCGGACCACGCGGGCTACCGGCGGGTAGGTATAGCCGTCGCTCACGGCACTGATCGGGCGCACGGGGGCGTCTTCGGCGGGGCCGGTGTTCGGCCCAGCCTGCTTCGGCTTGCTGTTCGGCCCCACGCCCGGCTCCTCGTTCACCTCTGTGCCCGCGTCCCAGAGCTGGAGCTGCGCAGTCACGTCGCCGCTCGCGGGCCGGCCGTCAGGCCCGAAGAGCGCGATGCCCTGCGCGTCGGGTGCGATGAACAGGTCGTTGGACTGCACGAACATCGTCACCAGCGCGAGCCGGTCGCCGGGGGCAGCCTCGATGGAGAAGTCGTAGGCGTCGCCCGGCATCAGCGGCCCCGGCTCGCTCATCCCGGTAGGCGAGTTGAAGACGCCGCTCTGCTCGACGCCCGACATGCCCGCCAGCGCTCCGGCCATCTTCATGGGCATCCCGTCCTCGGCGATCTCCTCGAGACCGTTACCGCGCGCCTGCTCACCCATCGAGAATACCGGGGAGGCCCCGCGGTAGACGGCGTACACGCCCGGCGAGAGGGGGACCGGCTTCCCGCCTTCGGAGGTCTGAAGCGTGGTCATGGTCGAGACGTCCTCGATGTGGACGGTGAACGAGGTCTTTCCCATCATCGAGCCTTCCATCCCGGACGAGTCTTCCATCGCGGGTTTCCGGGCGCAGCCGGCGATGACGAGCAGTCCTACAATTAGGGAAAAGGATATGCGGGAGTGCATAGCGGTACCTCGGGGCTTTGGGTAGGCAGGATAGCGAGGGGTTGCCAAGCTGGAATCGCCGGGTAGAGCGTGCTCCACCGTAGCGGTAGATGCCTCCGGGCAGTGCTTGAGCATCCCTCGTTCCGGGGACACGCCCAAGTAACAGCCCGCCGTGCCTCTTGTGTATCACACACTTCTAAAGCAAGGGAAACAATACGGTGCCGCACCCTGCGCGCTCCCCACACCTCCCGGCCAGGACGGCGACCGGCGTTCAGCCTCCTGCGGCGTTTAGCTTCCAGTCATACTCGAACCGGACGTTCGGTTGCGCCTTGATCTCGGCGGCGGTACGACCCTCGAACAGGCTCCGCAGGCGTGCCGCGCCCGGCCGGTCCGCGTCCAGGTAGCCGAGCACGTAGTCGCCCGCCGGCTCGCCCGCCGGCTCGCCCGCCGAGTCCCAGTCGGCGGCGAACCAGTCGAGCAGGCTGGAGGCGACGAGGGTCTCGTCCTCCACTCGGAAGTGGCGCGGGCTGTTCACGAAGTCGCGCATGGCGCGGTCCAGCTCGGCGTCCACGTTCGCCGGGGTGAAGGCGCGGCGGCGCAGGCGCGGGCACGAGACAGCCCCGCAGTTCAGCCCGACGTGGAGGCGCGGGTCGAGCCGGCTCGGCTGCATCGCTTCGAGCGCCGCCGGGCCGTCCTGCCGCCGGAGGATCACGTTCTCGATCTGGTCGAGCGTCACGTCGCGCCCCGCCACGCGCACCGGCGTTTTGAAGAAATAGTCGAACCCGTAGGTCTCGATGTTCTCCGGCGTCCCCGCCTCCAGCGCCCGTTCGACGAGCTTGACGTTATAGGCGTTCATCCAGAAGGCCAGCTTCTCGGCGTCCGTCGCGAGCGTGCCCGCGTCGAAGCTCTCAATCGCCGCGACCACCTCGCTGAACTCTGCCGCGAGCGGACCGCCGATCCGTTCGTAGCGCACGAGGCCGTCGTCCGTGACCGCCTCTTCGAGGATGTCGGTCCAGTCCTCTTCGTAGGACGCCGGCTCCTCCACCGACGCGGCGGCGACGGCATCGGCCTCCCGGACCGGGGCGACCTCCGGTGTCTCGGCGCACGCGACGAGCGCGAGGACGGCGAAGGCGAAGGCCGGCTTTAGCATGGGACCAAAGGCGTAGGGACGTGACAGAGACGGGATGATACCGCTGCTCGGCGGCTGTCCTCCTCACGCCCCGGTCACTTCGCCGTGCCGGTGAGCCGGAGCGACTTGGCAGGCTGCGCCTCGTCGTCGGTCATCAGGACGACGGCGTAGTCGAAGTCGCCCTCGGCGGCCCCGGCGGGGAGCGTCGCGCGGAGGTCCACGAGGTCCCCGGCGAAGACGGGCGCGTTCGGGTAGGTCATGACCAGCCCCTCGGGGACGCTCTTCGCCTCGGTGATGCGGATCGGCTGCGTGCCGGTGTGCTGCATCCTGAAGACGTGCGTCGCCTCCTGGTCCCTCGCTACCGGGCCGAGGTCGAAGGCGGCGGCGTCGAAGAGGAGGTTGCCCTGCGGCACACCGCCTGTGAGCGTCTCGCGCTCGACGTCGCCGGTGATGTAGAGCGTCTCGGTGAGCCGCTCGCCGCCGGCCTCGGCCGCGACGCGGATGGACTTGCGGAACGGCCCCGACCGCCCCTCCGAGTTGTAGGCGACCACGATCTCGCCCGTCGCGCCCGGCGCAATCGGGTCGCGGGTGAACGACGGCGTGGTGCAGCCGCACGAGGGCTGGACGGATTCGAGCGTGAGCGCCGCCTGGCCCTTGTTCGTCAGGATGAACGTGTAGGTCGG